>JANWIQ010000052.1 GCA_025449795.1 Minisyncoccota bacterium | reverse complement strand
TACTCGGTAAGTCAGAATTTCTGGATGTCTGAGTTTTCAGAGTTTTTTGAATAAATTCCCATTGTAGATGTTGTTCTGGGAAAACGCCGGTGTGCTTGAAAGAAGTTAAATGCGCCCAGAAAGAAAGATTGTTCCAATGCATAAGCCATTTTTCTGGAAGTTTTTTATTGTAGTGCCACCTGCCGGAGTTGTCTGAGGTTTGCTTAAAAATCGCGTCAGCCCCTCCCCATCCTTCGGATGGTGAGTGGGGTTGCCATATTGCTTGCGGGTCTGGGCGGACAACTGTATATGGTCCAAATTTTTCAAGACGCAAAGAATTTCCACTATCCAAAAGTGCATATTCTTCCCAACCATTTGTTGTTAAAATTTGCATATAGCATATTATAGCAATTCTTTACGTAAACTAATAACTACTTAACTTCAGCCAGAGGCTGATCGTCCTTTGCACGAAATTTAAGGTATTGACGAGGGAAAAATAATGTTGTATCATGTCTTTAGTCTCAATGAATGTTGAGACTTTTACTTTAATACTATGGCAGTTTATCAACGAACAAAACCACATGTAAATATTGGAACCATTGGTCACGTCGACCATGGAAAGACAACAACAACAGCAGCAATTGCTACTGTCCTTGCAAAAAAGGGTTTAGCAGAAGCAAAGAAATACGAAGATATTGACAATGCTCCAGAAGAAAAAGCACGAGGCGTCACCATTAACATTTCCCACATTGAATACGAAACAGCAAAGCGTCACTATGCACATATTGATGCTCCAGGACATGCTGACTATATTAAGAATATGATTACCGGCGCAGCCCAAATGGACGGCGCTATTTTAGTTGTATCTGCTCCAGATGGTCCAATGCCACAGACACGAGAACACATTCTTCTTGCACGACAAGTTGGAGTGCCAGCTATTGTTGTGTACATGAATAAGTGTGACATGGTACAAGATCCAGAACTTCTTGATCTTGTTGAAATGGAAGTACGAGAGCTCCTCACAAAATATCAATATCCAGGGAATGATGTGCCAGTTATTCGAGGAAGTTCACTGAAGGCGCTTGAAGGAGATCCAGAAGCAGAACAAAAGATTATGGATCTTATGGACGCAGTTGATAGTTACATCCCAGATCCTGTCCGAGCTACAGACAAGCCATTCCTTATGCCTGTTGAGGACGTTTTCTCTATCAAAGGTCGAGGGACAGTGGTTACTGGAAGAATTGAAAGAGGAGAAGTGAAAATTAATGAAAATGTTGAAATCGTTGGTCTGAAAGATACAAAAGCATCTGTTGTAACAGGTGTTGAAATGTTTAGAAAACAACTTGAATCCGGTATGGCTGGCGATAACGTAGGTCTTCTCTTAAGAGGTGTTGAAAAAGATGACGTAGAACGCGGTCAAGTTATTGCAAAACCAGGCAGTATTACTCCACACACCAAATTTACCGCAGAAGTGTATATTCTTGCAAAAGAAGAAGGAGGACGTCATACTCCATTCTTCAATGGTTACAGACCACAATTCTATATTAGGACAACAGACGTTACTGGTAACGTTAGTCTTCCAGCTGGTACAGAAATGGTGATGCCAGGAGACAACACTATTATGACTGTAGAGCTTATTGTGCCAGTTGCTCTTGAAGAGGGTGTACGATTTGCTATCCGAGAAGGTGGCAAGACCGTAGGAGCTGGAGTTATCACCAAAATCCTCGCATAACGTCTCTGTCATCCTGAACTTGTTTCAGGATCTACTACATTTACCCGCCGAGAGGCGGTTTTTTGATGTTCAAAAAGCAAAATATAAATAGTACATCATCCTTCCGAAGCCTTCTTGACCTTCCGTAGTTTTAACGAAGGAGTTGGCGAAGGAGGATAATGGATTTGTTATACTATTTCTATGATTATTCGTCCTGCAATAAAAGAAGATAAAGAACAAATACTTGGCTCATTATTGAGTTTGATGAATACTTTACTAAAGAACACCTCTTTTCAAAAGAAATTCTGCCATTTACGAAGTACAAAAATAAAAAAGAACTATTCGAAAGCGTAGTAGACAATTGGCTTGAAAGTAAAGAAAATTTTGTCTTTGTGGCAGATGAAAACAGGAGTTTGATGGGATATATTGTGGGTTCAATTCAAGTAAAACAAGATAGAGTTTTAGATAAAGAAGGTTCAATCGATGAATGGTTTGTTACAGAAACAGCAAGGAGAACAGGAATTGGAAAACAATTATACGATTCTTTAATTGAAGTTTTTAAGCAACATGTTTGTAATCATATTGGTCTTAAAATATATTCCGCAAATAAAAATATCGTAGAGTTGTATCATAGGATGGGTCTTCATGACTTGGAATTTACAAAGGTTAAAGCTCTAGGCTGAAGGATTCATTTGCCAATGTATAATATACTAACTTATTATACACAGCAGATGTTGATTTCATGAAATTGTAGACAAACACTTTAGCTTTGTTGTATAATGTCTATCTACAGTACGTTAACTGTTCTTTGAAAACTGGACTATGCCAAAAGGAAGAATTAGAGTAAGACTGAAAGCATATGACGCACGCGTTATTGACGCTTGCTGTCAGCAAATTTTAGATACGGCCATTCGGACCGGAGCTAAAGTTGTTGGTCCAGTACCACTCCCAACCGCACGCACCCTCTACGCAGTAAATAAAGGTCCATTTGTTGATAAAAATGCCAGAGACCATTTTGAAATGCGAGTACACAAGAGACTTATCGATATTGTTAGCCCAACAGAAAAAACCATGGATAGTCTTGGCCATCTCGAACTCCCGGCAGGAGTCGATGTAGAAATTAAAATGTAACATAATTTGTCATCCTGAGTGAAGCCCGTACCAGAAATCGGTACAGGGCGATGGGTCTATTCAGTAGTTGACCGCCAAAAGGCGGTTTTTTGATGGCTTTCTCATGAAAAGTTGCTATACTACAGATATGAATGATGCATTTATTCGTGAACAATTAGTATGTTTTCTTAAAGGTCAAGAAGCGCATATGTCTTTTGAGGATGCAGTAAAGGGATTTCCCATGGAGCATATCAATGATGTATTCCCAAACGGAGATTATACCTTTTGGCATTTATTGGAACATATTCGTCGTACGCAACACGCTACCTTGGATTTTCTTATAAGCACACAGTATCAAGAGCCAGAATGGCCCAAGGATTATTGGCCGGAAAAAGACAAAATGGCAAGTGTTGCTGAATGGGAGAAAACAATAGAAGGATTTGAAATAGATTTGAAAGCATTAATTGCATTAGCAAAAGATTCACACATAGATCTTTATGCCAAAGTACCAAATGGTACAGGGCAGATCTTTTTACGCGAATTTATGCTTGCTTTTGATCACAATACGTACCATATTGGCGAATTTGCTATAATGCGCCAAGTATTAAAACTATGGCCAGAATAACCATCCCCGGAGAAAAACAATGTACCGCATCAATTCTTGCAGTCACTCAGGAATCTCCGAAAAGAATTCTTCTTGTGCACCACAAAAAATATGATTTATGGATTCAACCTGGTGGCCACATGGAAAAATTTGAAAATCCAGTTGAAGCCGTTGTACGTGAGACAAAAGAAGAAACAGGAATTGATGTAGGATTTCTATTGGGGAAAATCAAAAAAATTGATGAATTAGCCTCATTTTTGCCTATTCCTGACTTTTTCCTGGAAGAAAAGATTGCGCCACATGGTCAGGATCCAGCGCATGTTCATTTGGACTTACTCTACCAAGTAGAGATACCCTATCAGGAGGTAAAACGGGCAGAAAAAGAGTCTCATGATATTGGTTGGTTTACGCCCGTGGAAGCATTAAGGCTCCCAATGTATAAAAATACCAGAGTTATCATCCAAAGAATCTTCCAAAAATAACTTTTTTAGCCTTCCTATTGCAGTCTTTTCCCCTATTTGATACAATTAGCACACGAAATGATCCAGGTACACAAAGGAGGTCATTTGAAAGAGTAATCATCAGACAAGCTTCTCTACCTAAAAAGTAGGAGGTGGCCTGATGGCCGCTTTTTTGTTGTAAAACTCTTTCGGTAAACTCAGGATAATAATATGGACGGAATATTAGGCATAAAAAAAGATCAAACCCAGAAGTTTCGCACAGACGGAAAAAGAATTCCCGTGACTATTGTCGAAGTCAATAGTAATGCTGTCATTGCAATTAAAACAGCAGACAAGGACGGCTACTGGGCAATCCAACTTGGATACGGTACAGCAAAGAAGCCAACACGACCAATGCAGGGACACATTAAAGGGGCTCATTTAGAAAAGGCCCCTCAATTTTTGCGGGAAGTGCGAATGAGAGATACAAAAAATGCCGACGAATTACCAAAAGTCGGCGATTTTATTTCTCTTACCGATGTACTGGAAGCAGGAGATGTGATTGATGTGACGGGAGTTTCAAAAGGAAAAGGATTTGCAGGAGGAGTAAAAAGATATCACTTTCACGGTGGCCCAGCAACCCACGGTCAGTCCGATAGGCACAGAGCACCAGGATCTATTGGCTCGGGTACCACGCCAGGGAGAGTTTATAAAGGAAAAAGGATGGCAGGAAAAATGGGATTTGAAACTGTTACGGTTAAAAATCTCACTGTTGCAGGGATTGATGGTACTACCCTGTATGTAGAAGGACTCATTCCAGGTAAGCTGGGTGCCTTAGTAGCAGTAGAAAAGAAGGATAAGAAAGATAAAAAATATGCAGATCTTATTGATTTAGCAGCCAAAGTACAAAAAGAGGAGCCAAAAGAAACAAAAGGGCCGGAAGAGCCAAAGGTAGAAGAAGTTGCTGATCAACCTGTCATTGTGAGCGAAGCGAGTCAATCTGAATCACCTGTCAAAGAAGATTCTTCACCTTCGGCTCAGAATGACAATGAAAAAAAAGAGGGGATATCGGTTGAGACAGAAGCAAAAGAAAAAACAGAAGCACCAGTTGAAGAGGCAAACAAGGAGGAGGCTAAATAACTATGCCAGAAAAGAAACTCAAAACTCAAAAATCAAAAGTCAAAACTACAGCGAAGAAGGTAAAAGCTGAAAAGAAAAGTTCTTCCGTCATTACGAGGAGCAAAGCGACAAGGCAATCTAAAAAAGATAAGATTGTCACGCCCGGCCAAAGCAGTATTCGCAGTGAGGTTGTGCAGAGCTCTTTAAACATGAACGTTTTGGATATAGAAGGGAAGTTAGCAGGAAGTATTACTCTTCCTGAGGC
Source organism: Minisyncoccota bacterium (assembly GCA_025449795.1). Lineage (GTDB taxonomy): Bacteria > Patescibacteriota > Microgenomatia > Levybacterales > UBA12049 > JANWIQ01. Next base: position 15,731 of record JANWIQ010000052.1, on the reverse strand, counting down.
AATTTTTGGGGCAAAAGTTAACCCAACGCTTATGGCGCAAGCAGTCAGGGTATATCTTGCTAACCAAAGACAGGGAAATGCCTCTACAAAAACCCGCGGTGAGGTTACCGGATCAACAAGAAAAATTTATAAGCAAAAAGGCACAGGACGGGCACGACACGGTGCAGTACGCGCCCCTATTTTTGTAAAAGGAGGTATTGCCCATGGTCCACACCCAAGAGATTATTCCCTTTCTATGCCAGCAAAAATGAAGAGAGCAGCACTTTTTTCTGCACTCACCTCCCAGCTTAAAAGTGGGAATGTAGTGGTAGTTACAGGGCTTGAAAAATTAGAAAAAACAAAAAAAATGGCAGCAGCATTACATATGTTAGGAGTACAAAAAAAACCATTAGTAGTAATGCCACATCTGGAAGAAAGCGTTTATAAAGCAGGCAGGAATATACAACACGTTTCCCTTATGCCCGCAAGCCAGCTTTCTACCTATGCAGTACTAAATGCAGGTAAAATTGTCCTTATGAAAGACGCAGTTGCAGCAGTTGAAAAAACATTTATCAAATGAGACAAGTTATTATTAGACCAATTATTACAGAAAAAAGTATGAAAAATGCGAAGTCGCAAACGTTTAATTTTGTTGTTGCAGGAAGCGCAACCAAGAAAGATGTAAAATTAGCAGTAGAAAAGCTTTTCTCAGTCAATGTAGTCCGTGTTGCAACAAATATTTTAAAAGGCGGAAGTATGAGGACTGGTGCGAAGAGAATAGAAATTGCAAAACAACCTACAAAAAAAGCATTCGTAACACTGAAAGAAGGACAAAAAATTGATGCGTTTGAAGTAGCGCAATAGTTCGATCCGTTCGCGATACATAACATATACTATGAAATTAAAAACAATAAGAAAAAAACATGCAGGCCGAGGAGCAACGGGAAATGTTACCGTGAGACATCAAGGCGGCGAGCAAAAGAGATTTATTCGCTTGATTGATTTCAAACGAAAAAAAACTCTGCAAGGGAAAGTGGCTGCAATTGAATATGATCCAAATCGCACCACAGATATTGCGCTTCTCCATTATCCAAATGGAGAAAAGATATATATTCTTTGCCCGGATAGTCTGCACGTTGGGGATACGGTGGTTGCGGGAGAGCAAGTGGAAGTAAAAGCAGGAAATGCGATGCTCCTCAAAAATATCCCTATTGGTACTGTTGTTCATAATGTCGAGCTTACGCCTGGTAAAGGTGGACAATTCGCAAGAAGTGCAGGGGTTGGCGCAACCGTCGCGGCGCACGAAGGGAAGTATACACATTTGCGAATGCCATCCGGAGAAGTGAGACTTGTGTCGGAAATGGGCATGGCAACCGTAGGGCAACTTGGCAATATTAATTGGAAAAATGAGGTAATTGGGAAAGCAGGACGAGCACGCCTTATGGGAATTCGTCCAACTGTCCGAGGTGTTGCCCAAAATCCAAGATCCCATCCACACGGCGGTGGAGAAGGAAGAAGCGGTATCGGACTCAAGCGGCCAAAAACCTATGCAGGACGCGTTGCGGTAGGAAAAAAGAGAACACCAAAGAAATATTCAAATAAATATATTATTTCAGGAAGAAAGAAAGGAAAACACTAAGCGATGAGTAGATCACTTAAAAAAGGACCATACATTGACGAAAGATTATTAAAGAAAATCTTAAAGCAAAAAGAATCAGGAGACAGGTCGCCTATTAAAACATGGGCTCGTGCTTCCCAAATTTCTCCAGACTTTGTTGGCCATACCATTGGCGTACATAATGGCAGAGTACATGTGAATGTATTTATTGTTGAAGGTATGGTTGGGCACAGACTTGGTGAATTTGCCTCCACCAGAACTTTTAGAGGCCATGGAAGAATTGTCGCAAGAGAGATTTCAAAGACATAGAAAGGAGAAGATATTAAGATAGAAAGATACGAAGATATAAAGAGGATATATGGTTACGGCATACGCTTACAGATAAAGTACCTTAGGCAAATCACTTACTATCTTACTATCAAATCGCTTACTATCTAAAAAACATGAAAGCAACAGCAAAAAGTACAAAAATTAGTACAAGAAAGGTGCGGCTCGTAGCAGACGTTATTCGTAACCAATCAGTAAAAGATGCACTCAAAATCCTTGCACTAACAAAAAAGCATGGTGCATATGCACTCACGAAAGCGTTGCAATCTGCGGTTGCAAATGCGGTGACAAATAACAAGATGCAGGAAGACAACCTTGTTATTTCAGAGCTTATCATCAACGAAGGACAATTCTTAAAAAGGTTTCATGCGTCCACACGAGGGAGAGTAAAACCATATAAGAAAAGAACAACACATATTACAGTCGTTTTGAAAGAGAAAGTTGAAGAGAAGAAATCAGATGAAGTTAAAAAATTAGAAGGAGGGACAAAGTAAATTTGAAATTTAAAATTTGAAATTTGAAATAAATGTGTAAAATATTAAAAATTAAAACATTTAAATTTGATTGAAAATTAAAAATTAAAAATTGAAAATTGTAAAATATGGGACAAAAAATAAATCCACATGTATTACGTCTTGGCGGTATCTATAGTTGGGAAAGTAGATGGTTTAGTAGCAAAAATTATAAAGATATCCTGCTGGAAGATTATAAATTAAGGACAGCGCTTATGGAAAAGCTAAAATACGCAGGCATTGCACGCGTTGAAATTGAGCGTTCGATTAATAGTGCAAAAATAATTTTGTACGTATCCAAACCGGGTATGGTGATTGGACGTGCAGGGACTGGCCTGGAAGATGTAAAAAAGTTTATTACGAGTATTCTTGAAAAGAATGGCTCAAACATGAAAGCAAAAAACGCACCAAAAATAGAAATCCGCGTTGAGGCAATTAAAGAGCCGAATCTTGAGCCATATTTGGTTGCAAAAAATGTAGCCGAACAATTGGCAAAAAGACTTCCTTTTAAACGGGTACTCAACCAAAATGCAGAGCGCGTTATGGCAGCAGGAGCAAAAGGGGTAAAGATTCTTCTCTCGGGAAGAATTGCAGGTTCGGAAATTGGAAGACGGGAAAAAATTCATGTTGGGAAAGTTCCTCTCTCAACCATACGAGAACATGTCATGTACGCGAGCCATCCAAGTCTTACGAAAAAAGGATATATAGGAGTAAAAGTTTGGATCAATCAAGATGAAGGAGGGACAAAGTAAATTTAAAATTTGAAATTTAAAATTTGAAATAAATGTGTAAAATATTAAAAATTAAAACATTTAAATTTGATTGAAAATTAAAAATTAAAAATTGAAAATTAGGAAATATGTTAGCGCCAAAAAGAGTTAAATATCGAAAAATGATGCGAGGACACATGAAAGGTGTTGCGCATGCAGGTACCAAAATTTCTTTTGGTGAATTTGGTTTGGTATCCGAGGAAATGTCATGGGTTACTAGTAGGCAAATAGAAGCGGCAAGACGGGCAATAACCCATTATACCCAACGAGGCGGAAGAGTATGGATACGAATTTTTCCAGATAAACCAATTACCCATAAGCCAGCGGAAGTCAGAATGGGATCTGGAAAAGGTGACGTGTATGAATATGTCGCAGTAGTAAAAGCAGGGCGTGTATTATTTGAAATGAGCGGTGTGACAAAAAATATTGCACAGCAAGCATTGCGTCTTGCTTCACACAAATTACCCGTCAAAACAAGATTTGTAGAAAAACAATAACTACATTAGTGAGTAAAACTATATGGCAAAAAAACAAAAAATTGATAACAAAGAAAAGTCAGTTGCAGTACTGAAGAGCGAAATAGAAGAAACAAGAAAAGAGTTATTTGCTTTGCAGTTTGACAATACGATGCGAAAGTTAAAAAATACTCGCTCGATATTTTTGAAAAGAAAAAATATTGCACGATTGCTTACAGAAGTACAAAATAAAAAGATATTTGCATCGAAAGGAGGCAAGAATTAGTTATGAAGATATTTGAAGGAAAAGTAGTATCCAATAAAATGGCAAAAACAATTGTGGTGGAGGTTGTACGACATACCCCTCACCGTTTATACAAAAAATTGATTAAAAGAAGTAAAAAACTCTTGGCAGATGCAGGTGAAAAAACATACGAGGTCGGACAAACAGTAAAAATAGGAGAAACACGGCCACTGTCCAAAAATAAAAGATTTAAAGTTATGGAAGGAGGCACGAAGTAGCGTATAGCATATGGCAAATAGCATAGAGTGCTATAAGCCATAAGCAATTAGCTATAAGCCAAATTATGGTTCAGCATAGATCAATGTTAAAAGTTGCGGATAATTCAGGGGCAAAGGTGTTGCAGGTAATCCAAGTTTTTGGTGGTTCAAGACACAAATTTGGGACAATTGGCGATATTCTCAATTGTGTAGTGAAGAGTGCAGACCCAAATGGCCAGGTAAAGGACGGAGAAATAGTAAAAGCTGTTTTGGTGAGAAGCAGAAAAGAAATAAAACGCGAAGACGGTTCGTTAGTACGTTTCTCTGACAACGCAGCAGTGGTAATCGATACCATGAAAGACAAAAACCCAAGAGGAACAAGAATTTTTGGACCTATCGCCAGAGAGGTGAGAGATGCAGGATTTGCAAAGATAGCCAGTATGGCAGTAGAGGTCGTATAAACATATGAAACTTATTAAAGGTGACGAAGTAAAAATAGTACTAGGAAAAGATAAAGGCAAAACAGGAAAAGTGGAAAAAGTTTTCGCACGGGTGAATGCGGTGCTTGTTACCGGCGTGAATCAATATAAAAGACATAGAAAAGCTCGTCAACAAGGTGAGACGTCAGAAATAGTAACTATTACAAAGCCATTAGCTGTAGCCAAAGTGCAACTCGTTTGTCCGAAATGCAAAAAAATTACTCGGGTAGGATACCGTGTTGAAAAAGCAGCGAAGGGTGAAACGAATGCAAAGAAAATGAGGATTTGTAGAAAGTGCGGAAAGGAAATATAAGCCCAAACGATAATATGACAGATACACAGAAAAAAGCATATAAAGAAGCATTGCAGAAATTACAGGAAGAGTTAGGGACGAAGAATCCAATGGCTGTTCCAACACTTAAAAAAATTGTAGTAAATATCGGCGTAAAAAATGCTGTTGCAGATAAGAAAAACATGGAAGTGGCACAAGAAGTGCTGGCAACAATTACCGGTCAAAAGCCGAGAATCAATAAAGCAAAAAAATCTATCTCTAGCTTTAAGCTACGAGAAGGTGATAAAATTGGGCTTACCGTCACACTCAGGGGAAACCGGATGCATGAATTTTTTTATAAATTAGTCAATGTTGTTTTACCTCGAATTAAAGATTTTCGAGGAGTAAGCAATAAAGCGTTCGACGTACAAGGAAATTATACATTAGGACTTTCGGAATATTCGGTCTTCCCAGAAGTTGATACGGGAAAAATTGAAAGAGTTTTAGGAATGGAAATGACTATTGTAACAACAGCAAAAAATAAAGAAGAGGGAGTGGCATTGCTTCGCGTGCTAGGCATGCCATTCAAAAAGTAAAATCCGAATACCAAAGTTCGAAGCACGAAACAAATTCGAAATACAAAAATAAAATGTTCAAAATTGTTTCGGATTTCGAAATTCGAATTTAGAATTTCTTTCTGAAAGAAAAGTTATATGGCAAAAGTATCAGACATTGTAAAATTTAAGAGAAAACAGAAGTTTAGTTCTCGAGAAAAACACAGATGCAATATTTGTGGAAGGAACCGTGCCTATATGCGACGGTTTGGTCTTTGTAGATTATGTTTTCGCCAATTAGCAATGAAAGGAGAGCTTCCAGGAGTACTGAAAGCGAGTTGGTAACAATATGAATCATACTATTTCAGATTTTATTATCCGCATTAAAAATGCAGCTTTAGCTCGAAGAAAAAGCGTCGTTCTTCCCTATTCGGGACTTACCCTTGCAGTGGGGAAAGTTTTGGTAAAAGAAGGATTCTTAGAAAGTATAAAAGAAGTAGCCGATGGAAATAAAAAAAGTTTACAAGCAAATATCTTGTATGAAAAATTAATGCCTCGGTTTACCGAAGTGATTATTCTTTCTAAGCCTTCTCTTCGAAAGTATGCGCGGAAAACAAGCGCAACACAATTAAAAGGGAAAGGACTAGGAATAATTATTGTTTCAACAAATCAAGGAGTTATGACCGGAAGAGAAGCGTTGCAAAAAGGCGTTGGAGGAGAATTGCTTTTTAAGATTTGGTAGTTCGGCAAGCTCACTATAAGTAGCTTATCCTGAATTTACAGAAGGATAAAAAATATATGTCAAAAATAGGAAGATTACCAATTACTATCCCAACTGGTGTAACGGTACATGTTACCGGTACTGTTGTGAGTGTTTCCGGAGCAAAGGGTAATTTTACCCACACGTTGCCCCAAGGGATAACCGTAACAACTGCAGAGAATATTATAACCGTTGCACAAGAAGGTTCTGCAAAACAGCAGATTGCTACAAAAGCACTGTGGGGTTTGACGCGTGCCCTTTTGGCAAATATGGTAAAAGGCGTCAGTGTAGGATTTGAAAAGAAATTGGAGTTGGCAGGGGTTGGGTATCGAGCCCAAGCAAATGGTGGAGAATTAACTCTTTCTGTAGGATTTTCTCACCCGGTGAAAATTAAAGCACCAAGCGGAATAACATTTAAAGTTGAAGGAAATACTATAATTGTTGAGGGAGCAGACAAGGCGCAGGTAGGCAATACCGCGGCAGAGGTGCGTGCAGTAAGAAAACCAGAACCATACAAAGGAAAAGGCATTAAGTATGTTGGAGAATATATACGACGCAAAGCAGGGAAGGCAGCGAAAGCAGTAGGAGGAGCGGGAGCCAAATAACTTGACTGAAGATATATGAATAAATTAAATATACAAAAAAAGAGGAGAACAATAAGAATTAGAAGTTTTGTAAAAGGAACGAAGGAACGGCCACGACTCTCGGTCTTTAGATCAAATGATCACATGTATGCACAGATTATTGATGATGCAATGGGAAAAACACTCATTGGTATTTCAGAGAAAACACTTGATACAAAAGATCTCAGCAAAACAGAAAAAGCAAAAGCCCTTGGCCTTGCTTTAGCCAAGTTGGCTGTCAGTAAAAAAATCACCGCAGTTGTTTTTGACAAAGGATCATACAGATATCATGGGCGAGTTTTAGCACTTGCAGAAGGTGCGAGAGAAGGAGGGTTAGTATTCTAATAAACGAATAAACGAATATACTAATAAACGAATACCTAATTATTTGTTTGTTGGATTATTTGACATTTGCTTATTACGACTGAAAGGAATTATGGCATACGATCAAAAAACATTTGTACGGACGCCAAGCGAATATGCCGAAGAGGTCGTGCAAATTAATAGAATTTCTAAGAAAACAAAAGGAGGAAATAAAGTAAGTTTTTCCGCACTTGTTGTTGTGGGTGATAAAAAAGGAAAAGTCGGTGTAGCGCATGGAAAAGCTGCAGATGTTGCTTCTGCAATTCGAAAAGCAATGTCAGCAGCAAAAAAACACCTTTTTGAGGTTCCAATGGTGCATGGAACAATTCCTTTTGACATTATCGTAAAAAAGGATGCAGCCCGCGTTATGCTTAAGCCGGCTCCTGTTGGTAGTGGTATTATTGCAGGTGGAGCGGTAAGAAGTGTTGTGGTTGCTGCAGGTATTCAGAATATTTCTTCCAAGGTGTTGGGCAGTAGCAACCCGGCAAGTAATGTCTATGCGACAATGGAAGCATTAAAGACAATTGCCATTTTGCATAAAAAAGCACAAGCAAGAAGAGCAAAACGATCAGAAAAGAAAGGGGATAACTAGCTTATGCCAGTACATACATTACCAAAAATTACAACCAAAGCAAAAAGGCGTCTTGGCCAAGGCCATGGAAGTGGACGCGTAAAAACATCAGGCCGTGGTACAAAAGGACAAAAAGCAAGACGAAATATTGCGCTTTCTTTTGAAGGAGGGGCGCTCCCACTTATTAAAAGACTTCCTTTTCTTCGAGGAAAAGAACGAAATTTTTCTTATCAGACGAAAAGCTTTCCGGTCAATGTAGAAAAGCTCAACACACTTCCAAAAGGGACAGTAGTTGATAAAAAATCATTAGTGGAATACCGTATAGTGAGTGTTCGTACGGCAAAAAATCAACCGGTAAAAATACTGGGAAGGGGAAAACTTTCTGTAGCACTCACAGTAAAATTACCAGTTTCACAAAGTGCGAAAGCACAAATTGAAAAAGCAGGTGGTAGGGTAGAGATAAATTCGAAATCCGAAGCACGAAATCCGAAACAGGTCTAAAATGTAAATGTCCAAAACTTTTTTGACGTTTGTATTTTGGTCATTTGGTATTGTTTCGAGTTTCGATATTTGGTATTCGTATTTATAGTTAGCACATGGAAAATTTCCTTACTATTTTCAAAAGAAGCTTCCAAGTAGAAGGAATCCGCCGTAAACTCGTTTTCACCGCACTCATCTTTATTGTGTTTCGTCTTTTTGCCCATATCCCAGTTGCCGGGGTGAATGTTGCAAGCTTAAAAAATCTTTTTTCCCAAAATCAATTTTTAGGACTTCTAGATATCTTTTCAGGTGGTACACTTGCCAATTTTTCTATTATGGCGCTTGGGCTAAACCCTTATATCAATGCAAGTATTATTTTGCAACTCTTAACCATGGTTTTTCCAAAGCTGGAAGAGTTGTCCAAAGAGGGTGAGAGTGGACGACAAAAAATTAACCAATATACGCGAATGCTTACTGTACCACTTGCTGCGCTGCAAGCGGTAGGAATGTATGCACTTATCCGAAGTCAGGGACTCATTGCCAATCTCACACCAATACAGCTTTTGTCTTTTATTATTACCATGACGGCAGGGACCATGCTTTTGGTATGGCTTGGGGAATTGATTACCGAACGGGGAGTGGGAAATGGCATTTCCCTGCTTATTTTTGCAGGTATTGTCGGAAGACTTCCTGTATCGTTCACCCAAACAGCATCTACTATTTCAACAACAAGCATTACCAGTATTATTGTTTTTGTTGTGATGGCAATTATTGTTATTGCAAGTATTGTACTTATCAATGAAGCCGTACGCCAAGTGCCGGTATATTATGCAAAGCGCGTGAAAGGAAATAAAGTGTATGGCGGCCAAAATACCCATATTCCTCTTCGGCTGAACCAAGCAGGCGTTATCCCTATTATCTTTGCCGTGTCACTTGTCTTAATTCCTTCGCTCCTTGGCAATTACTTTAGCACTGCCAAGAATGCATTTTTACACAGCATTGCGCTGAGTGTGTCCACATGGTTTAATCCAAATGGTTTTACCTATAATGCCCTCTATTTCATTTTGGTTGTTGGGTTTACGTATTTCTATACGGCAGTTATTTTTAATCCAAAAAAGATCTCTGAAGATATTCAAAAATATGGTGGTTTTATTCCAGGTATTCGACCGGGAACTTCCACGGCGCATTATTTAAATTACATCCTTACGAGAATTACCTTAATTGGTGCATTATTTTTGGGAATTATTGCTATATTTCCAACCATTGCCCGAAGTATTACCGGTATCCAAACGCTTCTGTTGGGTGGGACCAGTATTCTTATCGTTGTATCTGTTATTCTAGAGACAGTCAAAGCACTGGAGGCGCAGCTTGTCATGAGAAATTATGACTCATATATAAAATAGTGACTAGGAATTAGTTAAAAAATTTCTAAACTAGCTACTAATAACTATTAACTAAAGAGTATGAAATTAATTCTTATTGGTATACAAGGAGCAGGAAAATCAACACAGGGAAATCTGCTCAACGAAAATTTGCAAATTCCCTATCTTTCCACAGGGCATATTTTCCGCGAAATGGCCAAAGAAAAGACTCCTCTTGGCCGTTACATCAAAGAAACAATGAATGCAGGGTATCTTATTCCGGATAATAAAACATTAAAAATTGTCGAAAGTTATCTCAGTCGCCCGGAGTATGAAAAAGGATATATTATGGATGGGTTTCCGCGTACTGCCGCCCAAGCGCAAAAATTCAAAAATGGCATAGATAAGGTAATTTACCTGAAAGTTTCGGATAGGGAGGCACTGTGGAGACTGGCTTTTAGAAATTCCGATGGGCGAGATGATGAGACACTCCCTGCAATTAAAAAACGAATTGAGTTATTTCATAAATTCACAGAACCCGTGATTGAGTATTACCACGGGAAGGGCAAATTGATAGAAATTGACGGGGAAAAATCCATCGAAGAAATTCACAAAGAAATAATGGATAAGATTGGGAAGTAGATGACACAACAAGCATTTGCAATTGCAATTGACGGACCGGTTGCTTCTGGAAAAGGAACTATCGCAAAACTCCTCGCAGAAAAACTCCATGGATTTCATATGAATACAGGAGCTATGTATCGAGCATTAACTTTGTATTGTTTGGAAAACAATATTGATCTGCATAACAGCCATGCTGTTATTGCTGCGCTTTCTTCTCTTACTTTTTCGCTGGATAACGGGGTTTATATGAACGCAAAAGAGGTAACAGAAGAAATTAAAAAAAGAGAAGTCACGCAAGCAGTACCTATTGTTGCGGCAATCGCTGGTGTACGGGAAAAAATGGTAAAGAGACAACGAGCAATTGGACTTGAAAAAATTGCCCAAGGGGAAATAGTCCTTGTTGACGCGAGAGATGCGGCAACCAAAATCTTTCCAGACGCTGCGCTCAAAATTTTTCTCACTGCAAGTCTTGAAGTGAGAGCAAGAAGGCGATTTGCTCAAGTGAAGAGTGGAGAAAGCTATGAGCAAATTTTAGAAGATACAGAAAAAAGAGATTATCAAGATACCCATAGGGTATCTGTTCCACTTGTCTCAGATCCTCAAAAGCATGGCTATCTTGTTATTGACAATTCGTCTCTTTCCGAGGATGATACTATTGCATTAATTTTAAAAAAAATAGAGGAGATATATGATAGAGATTAAAACAGATCAAGAAATAGCAATCATGGCCAAAGGTGGCAAGATTCTTGCAGAAACCCTTTTTGCAGTGGTCCAACACGTGCGGCCGGGGGTGACAGAGTTAGAATTGGATGCACTTGCAGAAAAACTTATCCGTTCCCAAGGTGGAGAGCCGGCATTTCAATTTGTACCAGGGTATCACCATACGATTTGTGCCTCCACGAATGATGTTGTGGTGCATGGAATTCCTTCTCAGTATGTTCTCAAAGAGGGAGATATTATTGGAATTGACTGTGGGGTAAAACTTGGAGGATTTAATACAGATATGTCCGAGAGTGTCATTGTTGGCGGTCCACAGACAGTAGACAAGAAGGTAGCAGATTTTGTGGATACGGGCAAAAAAGCGCTCGATTTGGCTATCGAGCAAATTAAACCTGGTAACCATGTTGGCGATGTTTCCCATGTCATACAGATGATTGTGGAGGGTGCAGGTTATTCTGTCGTGCGGGAACTGATTGGCCATGGGGTAGGCAGGCAATTACATGAAGAACCCGAAGTACCAGGCTACGTAAAGGGAGCAATTGAAAAAACACCTCTTTTGAAAGAAGGCATGGTTATTGCAGTGGAGGTTATCTACAACATGGGGAAAAAAGAGGTTGAATATGCAGGAAATCATGATAATTGGACAATCGTGACCACAGATGGAAGCCTTTCTGGTCTTTTTGAGCGCAGTATTGCCGTGACCAAGAGCGGGTACAAGATTTTAACTTAGTAAGATGTCCAGTACTACCTTCACGATCAAACAGTTGAACAATAGAGTTATTCTCTCCCATTGCTCTTTGAGGTTGGATTTGTTATAATTAAACCCTTAAGTCAGGGTAAATTAATGGCTCACCAAGGATCAATAGAAAAATCAGGGATTGTCCAAGAAGCGCTGCCTAATACGTTATTTCGAGTTCAGCTTGAAGACGGATCGGTGGTTTTGTGTCATTTATCGGGAAAAATGCGCATGCATTTTATTAAGATTTTACCTGGAGACAGAGTACGGGTAGAAATGACCGAGTATGATAAAACCAAAGGAAGGATAACCTACCGGGGGTAGGAAGGAGACCTTATCACAATCTTTTCCTAAAAGTAGAGGAAGATCAAGGAGACGTAATTAAAGATGAAAGTACAAGCAAGTGTCAAACCAAGATGCGCAAAATGCAAAATAATTAAAAGAAAAGGAGTGCTCAGGGTCGTGTGTGAAAATCCACGCCATAAGCAGAGACAGGGATAAATATGAGAGTTTCAGGAGTAACCCTACCAGATGAAAAAAGAGTTGATATTGCCCTTGCCTATTTGTATGGGATAGGGAGAAATAATGCAAAAGATGTTATTCGCATTGCAAAAGTAGATGGCGCAATAAGAGTAAAAAATTTATCAGAGGATGATCAAAAAGCAATTGCAAAAGTTCTTGAATCATATAAGCTAGAAGGAGATTTGAGGGCAGATGTCACGGCAAGTATAAAGCGATTAAAAGAAATTGGCAGTTATAGGGGAATGCGCCACAGTAAAAGTCTTCCATCCAGAGGACAACGGACAAGAAGTAATGCCCGTACCAAAAGAGGAAAACGTGTGACGATCGGCGCCATCAAGAAAGAAGTAGCAGCAAAGATAGAGGCAGCAAAAACGACAAAATAATGACGATTTACTAGTGATGAGTGATTACCTATTTAGTCATTCATAATTTATCACTAGTCACTAATATAATATGGCAGATAAAAAAGAAAACAAAGAAAAAAAGTCAATCAAGGGCCGATCGTCTTCTGGACGAAAAGCAGCAGGACCAACGATTTCCCAAAATGGAAAAGCGTATATTACTGCAACATTTAATAACACATTAGTCACGATTACCAACGATAAAGGCGAAACCGTTTCCTGGAGTTCTTCCGGAGCTCGCGGATTTAAAGGTGCAAGAAAATCTACTCCATATGCAGCAGGTCTTGCAGTAGAAGATGCAGCAAGAAAAGCACTGGAAAAAGGCATAAAAGCAGTGGAAGTTTTTGTAAAAGGACCAGGGAGTGGACGAGATAGTGCGCTTCGAGCTATAAAAGCAGCAGGTCTCTCTATCAATTTGATTGCAGACGTGACGCCAACGCCACATAATGGCCCACGAGCGTCTAAAAAGCGACGGATATAAAAATATATGGCACGATATACAGGACCAAAACATAAATTAGCACGACGTGAAGGCGTTAATGTGTTGGATAAAACATCCAATACGCTTATTCGTAGACTTACCATAAAGCCGGGGATCCATGGAGCAAAACGCGCAAAAAAACTTTCAGAATTTGGACAACAGCTGAGAGAAAAACAAAAAGCAAAAGCCGTCTATGGTATTTTAGAGCGCCAATTTAGAAAAATGGTTAATTCTGTTGCAGATAAGCCAGGTGATACCAGTGAGCTCCTTATCGCTCTTTTGGAAACAAGACTGGATAATATGGTATATCGGTTAGGATTTGCCAAGACACGTTTTATGGCCAGACAGTTTGTTGGCCATGGACACGTGCTGGTAAATGGGAAAAAAGTTACCATTCCCTCTTTCCAAGTGCGCCAAGACGACGTAATAGAACTTTCTTCAAAAATTCAAAAAAATCCAGATATAACGAAATTGCTTGCCGAAGAGAAGCAAACGCCACCCTTTGTAGAACGTAAGGCAACGGTTGGCAAACTTTCCCGAATGCCCCAAAAAGAAGATATTCAGGTTCCTTTTAATACACAATTGATTATTGAATATTATTCTCGTTAATGATACAATTAGGTTTGTCGAAATTCTATGATAGATCCAATTTTTAAAGTTAAAGAAGTAAGCACAGAAGAAAACTATTCAGAATTTGTGATTGAGCCCCTAGAAACAGGCCTTGGTCACACATTAGGACATGCTATTCGTCGCGTGCTCCTTTCTTCTATTCCAGGAGCTGCTGTAGTTGCAGTAAAGATTTCTGGGGTAAAACATAAGTTCTCAGAAGTTCCAGGACTTAAAGAAAACGTTGTCGATCTTCTTCTCAACATCAAAGGCCTCAATATTCGTCTCTCAGATTCCAAGGAAACAGCAACGCTTAAGCTTTCTGTAAAAGGAAAACACACGATTACAGGTAAGGATATTGAAGTCTCAGATGGGGTAGAAATTGCTAATCCCGAGCAATATCTTGGTGCCCTCTCAGGAGATAAGGCAAAATTGGACATTGAATTAACTGTTGCAAAAGGCTATGGATATTCTCTCGCAGAAGAAAGACAAGATGATGCGTTGGGTGTGATGGCAACCGACGCAGTGTTTTCTCCTATTAAACGAGTGAACTATACCGTAGAAGCAACACGTGTTGGCCGCAAAACAAATATGGATAAGCTTGTATTACAAATTTGGACCAATGGAAGTGTTTCTCCAAAAGAAGCGCTAGAAGAAACATCTAAAGTATTAGCAGCCTATTTCATGCACATTTATTCACCAAGCGCATCCGCATCGGCGGTTGAAGCATCCACCTCTTCTGCAACGTCTTCCATATCGGAAGATGTACTTAAATTGACTGTTGATGAATTAGATTTGCCAACACGAATTTATAATAGTCTAAGAAATGGTGGTATCGAAACTCTCGGACAACTTCTTGGTACTCCACGAAAAGAACTTATTTCTATGAGAAATATGGGTGCAAAGTCTATTGCAATTATCGACGAGAAACTAAAAGAAAAGGGAATTTCTTTAACAGTATAGTTTTATTTCAAATCTCAGATCTCAGATGTCAAATTTACAAATTTAAATCTAAAAACTAAAAATTTTAGATTTTCGATGTAGTTTTAAGATTTGCGTTTTGAGATTTGGGATTTTTTAATATGAAAAAACATATTTTTGGAAAACAATTGAGTCGGGATACAAATGAAAGAAAAGCTCTTTTTAAGGGTCTTATTAATGCGTTGGTCATGCAGGAAAGCATCCAAACAACAGAAGCAAAAGCAAAAGCAATTCGAGGTCAAGTAGAAAAACTTATTACCAAAGCAAAAAGGAAAGGCGATTCAGCAAAAAGCCTTTTACAGCCATGGTTACCTAAGGATGCTCTTGAAAAAGTAATGAAGGATTTAGCAGTACGATTTGCTTCAAGACCAGGAGGATATACGCGAATCATTACATTGGGTGAACGATTTGGGGATAATGCAACAATGGCAGTTATTGAATTTGTTGAAAAGTCATCCGTCGCTAAAGCTATGGATGATAAGAAAGCTCCAGTAACTAAAGAAGAAAAGAAAGAAACTGTTGCAGCAACAGCAAAAAAGACCACAGCAAAAAAGGCAGTAAAACCAACGAAAAAGCCAACAAAAGATACAAAGAGAAAAGAAGCAAAAGAAAAAAAGGAGAGTAAATAATTATGACAAGTTCAACAAAAGTATCGGATATTAAAAGAAATTGGCATCATATTGATGTAAAGGATAAGACACTGGGAAGAGTTGCGACAGAGATAGCGCAGCTTCTTATTGGAAAGTCCAAAGCATATTTTGTAAAAAATCTGGATTGTGGTGATTATGTAGTAATTACGAATGCTTCGGAAGTTGCTGTTACCGGCAAGAAGGAAGAGAAAAAATTCTACACAAGGCATTCTATGTATCCAGGCGGCTACAAAACAGAGACGCTTAAAGAATTACGATCCCGAAGACCGGAAGAAGTAGTACGAAAGGCAGTAAGTGGCATGTTGCCATCCAATAAATTAAAAGCTACAATGCTTAAAAGATTATACGTTTTTGCAGGAGAAGAACACAGCTATAAAGATAAGTTT
>JANWIQ010000051.1 GCA_025449795.1 Minisyncoccota bacterium | reverse complement strand
CTTTTTCTCCGCTTTCCAGACATGTAGGATTTGTTACCCCTCCGCCAATGTATTTTGTTATTCTTATCTTGTTAGTATCAACCTACCTCTTTCTTGTAGAAGCACTCAAGAAAATTTTTCTACAGCGGTACACATTATAAGAAAATACTCAAAGTTATTTGAATTAAAGGAGGTGCTGGGGTATACTATGACATATGGCCCAATTTTTAGGACTAATATTGCTTTCTTTTTTTATCAGCGTCATTCTTTTTGTCCCATTTATTGACTTTTTATATCGCATAAAACTTCGTCGGGAAAATCAAGTAACCAAAGATCCCTTCAACAAGCATGCAGCAGTTTTTGACAAATTCCATAGTTGGAAAGTAGGAACGCCATTTGGTGGGGGAGCATTGATTATTCTTGTTGTCAGTGTGTTATCGCTGTGGACGTATGGTATTTTTGGTATTCATGTGAATCCATGGGAATTGCTTGTCCTTTTCATTGGATTTGTAGGATTTGGCGGGTTGGGGATTTATGATGATTTCAAAAAACTTTTGCATGAACATTCCTCTGGACTTTTTGGAATACGGATGCGCTACAAATTCGTCGTACAGTGGATACTCGCATTTATTATTGCATTTATTATGTATTTTCAACTTGGATACTCCTATATTTTTATCCGGGGTATTGGGCTCACAACGCTAGGATTTTTATTTATTCCCATTGCCGCGTTTGCGATTGTTTCTTTTGCAAATGCAGCAAATATTACTGACGGCCTAGACGGGCTTGCCGCAGGGGCATTTCTTATCTGTATGATTGCTTTTTTGGCAATTACCTCCACACAGCTTGACCAGTCCTTAGGTATTTTTATTGCACTTTTGGTTGGTTCTACCGCTGCATTTCTCTATTTCAACATATACAAGGCTCGTATATGGATGGGAGATGTTGGGTCATTGGCGCTTGGTGCAACACTTGCGGTTACGGGGTTGCTTACCGGAAAGCTTTTGGCATTGGGTATTATCGGGGGCATATTTGTTATCGAGGTTACCTCTTCTGCATTGCAGCTCCTTGCAAAAAAATATTTGGGAAGAAAAATTTTTCCCGTAGCCCCTTTTCATTTATGGCTACAAAAAAGAGGATGGGATGAGCCAAAAATTGTGATGCGGGCATGGATTTTAGGCTTCTTCTTTGCAGTCCTCGGCGTATATATTGCCCTCATAAAATCATAGAAGATGAAGCGAATTGATTTTGTTCTGCTTGGAGTAACCATTTTTCTTACGCTCTTTGGACTTCTTATGATTTATGATGCCTCGAGTTTTATATCCTTTCGTGATTTTGGAAATAAATACCACTATATAAAAGATCAAGCACTGTGGATGGGGTTAGGATTGTTAGGGTTAGGATTTTTTGCCCGATTTGATTATAAAAAACTCTATAATCTTGCGTTGCCACTGCTTATTATTGCAATACTATTACTTTTTGCTGTTTTTTTACCTGGCATAGGGATTGCCGTATTGGGTGCACATCGGTGGATAAATATAGGAGTTGGCGTACTTCAGCCGGCTGAATTTATCAAACTTACATTGGCAATTTATCTGGCAGCATGGTTTAGCGCTCGGGAAAAAGGAAGGTTTAGTGCCTTTCTTCTCCTGATCGGTTTGGTGTTGGGGCTTGTGATGTTGGAGCCGGATATGGGGACAACAATTATTATTCTTGCAGAAGCACTTATTCTCTATTTTCTTTCCGGTGGAAGAATTATATATTTTGTTGGTCTTGTCCCTATATTGGGAGTTTTGGCAGTGTTACTTTCCATCATCTCGCCATATCGGGCAAGCCGTATTGAAACATTTCTTCATCCAAATGCTTCTATCCAAAATAGCTCGTATCAAGTGCGACAGATTTTAATTGCTTTAGGATCAGGTGGAGTTATGGGAGTGGGATTGGGAAATTCCTTACAAAAATATGCGTACCTGCCCGAAAATGTTACTGATTCCATTTTTGCCATTATTGCTGAGGAGATAGGATTTGTGGGATCGTTTGCCCTTATCTGCGTATTCTTTGTTTTTTTGTGGCGTGGCCTTGTCGTTGCCACAAGAGCAAAGGATGTTTTTGGGAGACTTCTCGCGGGGGGTATTGTTGCGTTTTTGGGAATACAAATTATGATAAATTTAGGCGCACAAACAGCACTTTTTCCACTCACCGGGGTCCCATTACCATTTATTTCTTATGGAGGGTCGTCTTTGGTTATTGATTTGTGCTCCGTGGGAATACTGTTGAATATTGCAAGGCAGGCTTCCTCTTGACGCATATCCAAGAACGGTTTACGCTTAGGATGGATACCAAACTAATATACGTAAAAATTATTAAGGATTTTTTGACAGGATGGAAGGCGTTGGTTGGTGATAGTTAACAGTGTATACTTGGACCAAACAACAACGAAGCAGACCACAAAAAAGACAAATAAGTTACTGTAGGTTATTTTGGTATACATCCTTACTATGAAGATTCTTATAACAGGTGGTCATCTTACGCCCGCACTCGCAGTAATACAAGCGCTTCCCAAAGATGCAAAAGTTGTCTACGTGGGCCGTAAATTTGGTCTTGAGGGAGATAGTGCGGTTTCTTTGGAATACCAGACAATAACCTCCATGCAGCTTCCTTTTATTGTTTTCCAGCCAGGAAGATTGCAGAGAAAGTTTACCCGTCACAGTATGCCCTCATTGGGTAGAATACCCAAAGGCATTTGGGAAGCATTCAAAATTCTCAAAGAAATTACGCCTGACGTTGTGTTGTCTTTTGGCGGCTATGTGGCGTTTCCCATGTGTGTTGCTGCAGCAATGCTCAAAATTCCCAGCGTGCTGCATGAACAAACATTGGAAGCAGGTGGAGCAAATCATCTTCTCTCACGTTTTGCAGCTGCAATTTGCGTGTCATGGGAATCTTCTCAAAAGTTTTTTCCAAAAGAAAAAGTAGTGCTTACCGGAAATCCAATAATAGCCTCTCATCCCTCTACGGAAATGCGGGAAATACTAGCGCACACCCACAAAAAATATCCGCTCCTGACTGTTACCGGAGGCAGTCTTGGTTCTCACCCCATCAATGAACTTATCGAGTCAATTTTGCCTACACTTCTGGCAAAGTATACTATTTTCCATCAGACAGGGGATGCAAAAGAATTTGGCGATTTTGCACGGCTTCAGGAATTTAAATCGACATTGCCCTACACATTTCAAGAACGTTATATTATTCGAAAGTTTATTTCTCCGGATGATATTTCTTTTGTGTATGAGTCATCAGATATGGTAGTATCCAGGTCGGGAATAAATACTGTCCTTTCATTACTTTTAGCCAATACCCCCTCCCTCCTTATTCCGTTGCCATTTTCCCAGCGCCACGAGCAAGAAAAAAATGCACGCCTGCTTCAGGAAACAGGCCTTGGAAAATTCTTGCAACAGGAAAATCTCACATCGGACGTACTGTTACGTGAAATTGAGCAGATGATGGAGAAAAGAAAGACATATACTAATGTAAAGCGAGACCAATTACTCGCGCTGCACCAACATGCGGCAAAAAAAATTATTGAGATTGTCTATGGTACAAAAAATGACCGTCTTCAAAAGAAAATTTAATGTCTTCTTACGGGTTTTCTTTTTTTCTTTTATCCTTTTTCTGGGAGTAGTTGGTGTTTGCTTTGGAATTTGGTACCTTGCGCATAGGCAAAAGTCCGTGCAAAGTCCTCTTGCAAAAAGTCTCACTGGTAACAACACTTTTAGTATTGCTGCCCATATGGAAGACCTATGCGTGAAATATACCATACACTGTACCAATATCAATATACAAAATGACACAGCAACGGTTTCCTTAGATCCGGGCGAACAAGTGCTATTCTCTTTGCACAGAGATGTATCAAAACAATTCGCCTCTTTACAATTGACAATTGGGCACCTTACAATAGAAGGTAAGCGTTTTTCACGTCTTGATTTTCGTTTTGATAACCCAGTAATAACCTATTAAGAGTATTAAGGTTTTAGTATAAAGCATAAAAGGTTTGTGCACTTCCAGATACTATATGCTGATCCCTTTATACGTAAATAAATTATGCCTGACAATAAAGTAATCGTTGGAATAGATATCGGTACCAGTAAAATTGTTACAGTTATCGCAAAGGTCTCAGAAGAAGGGACGCTCAATATTCTTGGAGTATCCGAAGTGCACTCCCTTGGTATTAAAAAAGGCCAAATTGTTGATATCGAAGAGGCAGTAAGCGCAATTAACAATTCTTTGGAAGCTGCAGAAAGAATGGCAGGATATTCTGTGTCACATTTGGTTGCAAGCATTGGCGGCAGCCATATTGAATCCCAAAACTCTCGAGGCGTTGTTGCAGTATCTGCTCCTCAAGGAGAAATTACAGAGAATGATCTTACCCGTGTTATTGATGCCGCGCGTGCAGTCTCTTTTCCATCATCGAGAGAAATTATTCATGTGCTTCCGCGAAATTATTCCGTTGATGGCCAGGAGGGAATCAAAGACCCTATTGGGATGACGGGGGTACGGCTTGAAGTAGATACTCATATCATTTCTGCGAATGCGACCTCCATTAGGA
This sequence comes from Minisyncoccota bacterium, assembly GCA_025449795.1. Lineage (GTDB taxonomy): Bacteria > Patescibacteriota > Microgenomatia > Levybacterales > UBA12049 > JANWIQ01. The sequence goes on along the minus strand of JANWIQ010000051.1, from coordinate 4,761 downwards.
ATTTAGAAAAAGCACTTTCTCAAGTTGGGGTGGATGTAGATGCATTTGTTTTTTCCGGTTACGCAAGTAGTCTTTCCGTATTATCTGATACAGAAAAAGAATTAGGAGTGGTATTGGTGGATATTGGCTCTGGGACTACAGACATTTCTGTGTACGTGGATGGTTCTGTCACCCATTCCTCAGTGCTTCCGATTGGCGCGAGACATATTACCAACGATTTGGCGATTGGTCTTCGCATTTCACTGGAATCTGCGGAAAAGTTAAAACTATTTTTGTCCCAACCAGTCAAACCGCCATCGTATCTTGAAGAAGAAGATGGCAAACGAGTTCGTTCAAGTGATGAAGTAGATTTATCTTCCCTGCATCTTCCTGAGGATATAAAACTTGTCTCCAGAAAAACGCTTGTGGAAGGAATTATTCGCCCGCGTCTCAATGAAATTTTTGCTATGGTAGGACAGGAGTTGAAGAAAAGTGGATGGGGTGGTCAGACACCTGCGGGTCTCGTCATTACCGGTGGAGGTGCAAAAACAGTAGGAATTAGTGATGCGGCAAAACGAGCGATGGCAATGCCGGTAAGAATCGGGCAACCACACGACTTAAAAGGAATTAAAGATGAAATAGAAGATCCAACTGCAGCAACAGTAATTGGACTTCTCTTTTATGGCGCTACGCTAGGAATTGAAAGATCGATGCCTTTTGGGTTGTCACTTCCAACTTTTAAATTTTTACCAACAGGAAAAATAGGAAAAAAAGTATTGGATTTTATTAAATCATTCATCCCCTAGCGAATACTTGCAAAAGGAAAAACTATCTGCTAGAGTAGCTGTACTATGCTTATCAGGCCTCAAAATTCTAATTTTGCAAAAATTCGGGTTGTTGGTGTTGGCGGCGGCGGGGGTAATGCACTTGAAAGCATGATAACCTCTGCACAAATCCAAGGCGTAGATTTTCTCGCCGTAAATACCGATGCACAAGCACTGCTTCTCAATCATTCTGCAACAAAAATTCAAATAGGCGACAAATTGACAAAAGGACTTGGTAGCGGTGGAGATCCTGAAGTTGGAAGGCAAGCCGCAGAAGAGTCTGCAGAGAAAATAAAAGATATGCTTAATGGGTCGGACATGGTTTTTCTTGCAGCGGGAATGGGTGGCGGCACAGGAACAGGTGCGGTTCCTGTTATTGCAAAGATTGCAAAAGAATTGGGCGCACTGACTATTGCAGTGGTTACCAAGCCATTTACCTTTGAAGGGACACGTAGAATGGTAAATGCAGAGGATGGTATTGAAGAATTGCGGGGAAAAGTAGATACACTTATTGTCATCCCCAATCAGCGAATTCTGGATGTTGTCGATAGAAAAGTTAGTCTTATGGAAGCATTCAGGGTTGCAGATTCTGTCCTAACCCAGGGCGTACAAGGAATTTCAGACCTTATTACCCTTCCCGGACTTATTAATGTAGACTTTGCCGATGTGAGATCCATTATGACCAATGCGGGAAGTGCGCTTATGGGAATTGGGACAGGGCAAGGAGATAACAGGGCACAGACAGCAGCTCGCGCTGCGGTGTCTTCTCCACTTCTTGAAATATCCATGGAAGGTGCGCGTGGTGTACTCTTTAATATTACCGGCGGGCCAGATATGTCGATGAGTGAGGTCGATGAAGCAGCAAAAATTATTGCAGAGGCTGCAGACCCGGATGCCAATATTATTTTTGGGACGACCATCGATGAAAATATGAAAGATCAGCTAAAGATTACCGTTATTGCAACAGGATTTGATCCCATGAAAGCGCAAATGCAGCAATTTATTCCAACGCATGCGGTTAGTCCAGCTTCTCAGCAGCCTGTTGCTCCAAAAAATGATGCCAATACTACCCAAGCTTCATCTGCAACAACGCCACAAGCATCTACCACAGGTGATGACGCTCAAGTAGCCACTGATGATGAAGACGTCTGGAACATCCCCGCATTCCTTAGGCATAGGAACTAGAAGTTATAGCAAGCTGATGTCTACTGTTAGTAGAAAGTGATTTTAATGTCTCCCTAAATTGGCAGAATGGTTATAGATTGACACTTTAGCTCTGTTATGCTATAAGATATCTCTTATGCCTAATGAAATTGTTGGCAGGATTGACCAGAATACTGGTCCTGTCCACGAAAATTTGCCTTCCCACTGGTCTGTACAAAAGGGAGACTTAACACTTCCTCAAATACAACAGTTAGTTAATTTCTCTACCACAGATCCTGTTATCCGAATGTATGGTCCAAGTGAACATCAGTTTGATTCGGTCAAAAATTACCAGGAATGGCTTCACCAAGAACCAAGAAGCATATATGCCCTTATAGATGATACTAAAAATCTCTATGGGATAATTTGGTTTGAGAACTTAAGATTACCTGAAGGTATAAATTACTCGGTGGAGTTTAATCATGAAGAGTACACCACTACAATTGCACAGGCAATGTATGGAAAAGCAAGAGGAAAAGGGCTCGCATTTCCTTTTGTTACTATTGCAATAGAAGATTATTTAAAAGCAAACCGGGTGAATCTTTGGATTTCCACAAGAGCTGATAATTTGGTGGATTTGGCTATGTTACGAAGTATTGGAATAATGCAAGTCGTTATAGAGCCAGACGACAAAAAGTTAGTTTATTTTATAGTAAATGCTGATGATGCTTTACCTGCCTTGAGACAGCATGAACCCAGGAGAGAATATCCTCCCCATGCAACTTAATTATGCAAGAGCACGACGGAACCACGAGTCCTGCTATTTCTCGAAGAGAATATGATTTAGCATTTATTTCACCAGAAGTGCGTTTACTAATGGAAAACCAAGATTCCTATCTAAAATATTTTCTTACCTCAAATATTTTACCGAAAACAGCAGAAAATATAGAACAATGTATGGCTCAGCCTTTTGGAGGTTTAGAATCAGCTGGATTTGTAGTTTTGGTTAACGATCATAAATATGTTATCAAATTTACTCCAGAAATAGAACGATCAGAGCTAGAGGGAAAAAAACTTAAAATGTGGGAAGATTACCACGTAAATGTTCCTCATGTGTTGGGGTTTGGAGAAATTAAGCCTCCAGAATTAGCTCCTGTAGGATATATCATTATGGATCCTATTACTCTTGAGGAAAAATTTGCTCCAAGAGTAATGGATATATTAAAAATTGACGGAGAGGTAGCTACGCAATTGGGAGTTGTATCTGGGATACAGTTAGCAAAAATGCATTCGGCTCCAATCACAGAAAATGTTTTTGCTATAGAAACCGCAAATTCAATAATGGAAAGCAAGTATGCCATTGCTATTTGTGAAAAGTTAGGAATACCATATGAAGAATTAAACAATAAGATAAAGGAAGCCACAAGTGGTTCTATAGTAAGTCTCATACATGGCGATTTTAGCCCACGTGGCAATATTCTAGTTTCGGGAGTTGAGCCATATAGCATTTCCGTTATTGACCCGCATTCTCCTATTGGGGATCCATATAGTGATTTAGTGTATCTTTCATGGTTCATTGCTTCAGAACAATTTGTTGCAAGAAAACTACATATCGATAATCATGAAGTTATTCAAGCTTTAAGAGATTTTACTGTAGCGGCTTATAGGGGATATGAACTGGAAACGGGCAGAAAAATTGATGTTAAGAGATTTACGGCAAATGCTATTGCAATGGTAATAAAAAAATGTAACAATCATTTTGTTGCAGGTTTAAATGAAAAGCAATACCCTCCGTATTTGGCAGGTATCCAAGATGAGATTCTCGATATCTACATAGAGAAGCTTAATGAAATGGTTCCACAATTGTTAGGTGACAGAGCTAGGGAAGAATATTCTTTAATAGATTTATTTAATCTTGAATAATGTTTATTTGTAGCGTAATCTTATCGAGATCACCTTGAATGCGTACTTCTCTTCAATAACTCCAGAAAGATATATAAGAAATATTTTTTCTTAGGTTGCTCTGAAGAGATTAGCCTTGAAAGTAAATCGTGTCTATAGAATCCCCGCCTTTTTGAGGCACAGAAATTAATTTAGGCTGTCAAATCAATCTAAACTCCGAATTCCAGAAAATATATTTGCCTCCAAAAACTGCATAGCATATCTGTCATTGTGCGACGAAGTACTAAAATCCTTGACTAAAACAAGCTGCCTATTGTATTATGTTGACCCTAATATCTATAATGAACTTAGGTAGACAGAAGTATGGATAGTCTTCAAACTAAATTCCAACAAATATATGCCAACCTACCCCTCAATCAACGTCAAGAAGTAGTAGTTGTTATCGATAATGAGCCTCTGTCCTGGAATGCAGTAAAACTTGAGGTGGATAACGATACTGATAAAGGCAAAGAGATTCTAGAACTTCTTGTGAAACTTGGTATTATTACCTAATATGGACGAATTAAATTTACAAAATATAGACCCTGAGCTTTTAGAAGAAATGAAAAAAATTGTTGTTGCACGCATAAAGACTTTTTCTGATGATCTAGTTATTACTGTTGGTGATAAAGAATATGGTAAAGAACAAATGCTTGAGAGTGTTGAAAAGGGTGATGAAGCAGGTTTGGAGATAATTGATACGCAAATAGAATTTCTTAGAGATATGGCAAATGGACGGATCTACCAAGAAAATGCCTAGCAATTCTATCTTAATCACAAGACCAGATCACGATTTAATTAACTCCTATTTCTTTTCATGGTCGCAATATGTAATAGATCAAGCGAATAAACACAAGGTTAAAGTTTTAGATTT
>JANWIQ010000050.1 GCA_025449795.1 Minisyncoccota bacterium | reverse complement strand
TTGGCTAGGTTGTTTTGCCGAAGCCGCAACTTTATGGTTCCGGTATCATAATCAAATGCTTCAATAAATCGCCACGGCAAAACTTTATCCTTTGTTTTCATCAGACCCAGTCCAAGTCGCCGCAATATGCCATTAATACCCACATCAATGCCGGAAACTTTTAATTCATGTCCATTTTCCAAGATGACATCGTTTACGCGAACAAGTCTTCTCCCGTCGACATCGATGACTTGTTTGTCCAAAAGGTCTTCTCCAAGATATAAATCTGTATGGTCAAAAGGCAAATGGGGAAAATTATCTGTTATTAACTGAAGATTCCCCTCTGCAAATCGGACAGCGTATGGCGGAATGGTAATTTTTGTCTTTCCATGCTGGACTTCAATTTTTGACACAGGAGGAACAGTCTTATTTAAAAAGATTGCCATATCAAGAATTTTTCCAAATTGCCTTCCCTGATAATAGATATTCCTTCCGAGGAGTTGACTTAAATAGAGCATCGTGTTTTAATTGTAGGAGCCTACTTCTTCTTGTGTCAACCATGAAATTATTTTGGGCAACCCCCTTGACAGTTAGCAGTTAAGTATGATAGAGTGCTAATACACACAAAATTTGTGGCTGAATATTTTTAATTATGGATAAATTAGTACCTGTAATACCAATTCGAGATGGCATCATTTTTCCCCACACAGACTCCGTGCTTACTTTTGGAAGACCGAAAAGTCTTGCAGCGCTGGAATCTTCTTTCCAACATGAACGAGTCGTGTGTTTTGTATTGCAAAGAAATTCCCGCGTGACAGATCCTGCAACAGGAGATTTGTATGAGATAGGGACGCTTTCCCGTATCGAAAGAATGATACGAACAGACGGAGAAATAAATGCCCAAGTTCGTGGATTACAACGGGTAAAGATCATCTCCTATGAAGAACACGATTCCTATCTCTTAGCAAAAGTTTCCGAAATACCGGATATTGTTGAGGATACTCCTGAGACAAAGGCGCTTTGCAACCACATCGCAAACGAATTTAGAAGAGCGATGAATCTTGGAAAATCTGCAGATTTTTTGGTATTCATGAATATTATGTCGGAGACTTCACCTGCAGAGTTGGCTGATTTGGTTGCGTCAGTACTGGACCTTAAGCCACAAGAGCGCCAGCAAATTCTAGAGATGACCAATGTAAAAGAGAGACTCGATAAAATTGCCGAGCTTTTGGCGCGCGAGATTAAAATATTGGAGCTTGAGAGGAGAATTGCCAATAAAACACAAGAGCGTTTTGAGAAAGGTGCACGGGAAGCAATACTTCGGGAAAGACTAAAAACAATAGAAAAAGAATTGGCAGAAGACGGTGAGGAAGCAAGTGAGACAAAAGAGTTGTTAGAAAAAATGAAAAAAGCCGGCATGCCGGAAGATGTAGAAGAAAAGGCAAAAAAAGAAATCAAAAAACTTGGACAAATGAACCAATTTAATCCAGAAGCCGGATATATCCGCAACTATGTTGAGTGGTTGGTTGATTTGCCCTGGAGCAAAAGTAGTGCCGATACGGTGGAAATAAAATCTGCAGAAAAAATACTTAATGAAGACCACTTTGGCCTTGAAAAAGCAAAAGAGCGCATTACTGAATATCTCGCAGTCAGGAAACTTGCTGGAAAAATGCGAGGACCAATATTATGTTTTGCAGGTCCTCCTGGTGTTGGAAAAACATCTATTGGAAAGTCTATTGCCCGTTCCCTTGGAAGGAAATTTGTAAAAGTTTCTCTTGGCGGCATACGGGATGAAGCAGAAATTCGCGGTCACCGACGAACCTATGTCGGGGCACTACCTGGAAGAATTATCCAAGGCATTAAAGATGCTGGGACAAATAATCCTGTATTCATGTTGGACGAAATCGATAAAGTAGGTGCAGATTTTCGAGGAGATCCTTCAAGTGCGCTTTTAGAAGCATTGGACCCGGAGCAAAACCATGCGTTCTCCGACCATTATTTGGAAGTTCCTTTTGATCTATCCAATGTGATGTTTATTACTACTGCTAATGTATTGGATACCATTCCACCTGCGCTTCGGGATAGATTGGAAATTATTAATTTTGCAGGATATACCCAAGATGAAAAATTTCACATCGCTAAAAAATTCCTTTACAAAAAATTGCTCGAATCCAATGGGTTAAAAAATGCACAAATAGAGCTTACCGATGAGGCAATAAAATATGTCATTTCCCATTATACAAGGGAAGCGGGAGTAAGAAACCTTGAAAGGAAACTCTCAACTATTTTTAGAAAAGTTGCAAAACAGATCGCCGAAGGGAAAAAAGGAAAAATACAAATTACCAACAAAAATGTTACCAAGTATCTAGGTCCTGAGCGGGTAAATGCAACCCTTATTGAGAAAAAAGATGAAACAGGTATGAGTACAGGACTTGCATGGACAGAAGCAGGAGGAGATATTCTCTTTATCGAAGTTGCACTCATGCCTGGAAAAGGTCAACTGATTCTCACGGGACAATTAGGGGACGTTATGAAAGAATCTGCACAAGCGGCAATTTCCTATATCCGTTCTCGCGCTGATAGCTTTGGAATACCAGATAAAGTGTTCCAAAAAACAGATATCCATATTCATGTTCCTGAAGGTGCGGTGCCAAAAGATGGTCCATCGGCAGGTCTTGCGATAACAACCGCTGTGGTATCGGCGCTTACGAAAATTCCAGTGCATAGGACAGTGGCTATGACTGGAGAAGTAACCTTGCGAGGGAGAGCATTAGAAATTGGTGGTGTAAAAGAGAAAGTGATTGCTGCACACAGAGCAGGTATTAAGACAGTTGTTATGCCAAAGGAAAATAAGAAAGATCTTGAAGATGTACCAAAAGAAGTGATTAAAGATCTCAAATTTGTTTTTGTTTCACAATTGGATGAAGTGTTGCCGGTAGCGCTCGTACGTCCAATCGAAAGAAAAAGTACACCACAAGCTCGTATGGTAGAGCGCCCACAGATTCACGCACAACACATAGACTAAATCTGTTGCCTTTTTTTAAAATTTTCTTCTGACTGATGTCCCTTTTCCACATTAATAGTGAATGAATACTTTTTTGGCAATGCTTTATATGCTTTTCGAGGAGAAGTAATAAGGGTAACTTCCGGATTTCTCCTCAAAAGATCATCTTCCATTTTTTCCTTCCAAGATTCTCTGTGGGCAAATGCCTCAAGTGAGAGACTGAATTCTATTGCAGCAACCGCTGATGCAGTCCAGGTTTGCATATGCTCAGGGACTGTAGTTGCATCAATTTCTTCATGGATTTTAGTTTGTCTTTTTATGAGGGGATCATAGGCAACTTGTCCACTTGCGGCAACATAAAAAAGCTCCACAAAACTTCCACTCACACGTATACCATTAAGGATTCGAAACTTTAATTGTTTTGCGAGTTGATAAAATCCTTGTCTTTCCAGCCCTTTTACAAAATCGTATGTTGCCTTTATCCATACTGCCCGGCTTCCATGATAATCCCAAAAATTTACCAATGTATCGTAATGCAGAGATCTACAGCGGATTCCTACGTCCGTCAAAAAGTCATGGGTATATACCTGTTGGATAATGCCAGAAATATAGGTATTCTTTTGGGAAAAAGAGAGAGTATCAAAAATTCCCGTATTAAGTAATTCGGTTTGGTCTGAAGTGAGTGTTTTAACCAATCGATAATTTCCTTTATCGTCTCGGTCAATTGCCATTGCGAAATATCCTCTTTCCGCAAGCCAAAATTTTTCCAATACAACGTGCTGTATTTTTTTTGCTAATCCACTCCAGCTAATGGCTTTGTCGGGAAAGTCTCCAATAAAAATTTTTGCTGCTTTCATGAGGGCATCGTAGACATGTCCTTGTAATTCGATTGTGGCAATAGGGTATGTGTTGTTGGCAAGTTGTCCATTTTCGTGTAATACCGAGGTGAGAGAATCTTTCCATATTTGATTAGTAATGCCATATTCGCTACTTCTTTTATACTCCAAGAGAGGCAATCGTTTTTCTGCTTCCTGTGGTTTGGCAATATTAAGCACATCTTCCCGAGGTCCTTTCTCCACTCTTCCCACGGTCCATTCCATTGCTTCTAGCACGCTTTCACGGATAGTCTTTTCTCTGCCATCTTTGTCGTTATACGTAGCAGAGAGTATATCCACATCCTGGGTAAGTTCTATATAATTGGCGACTAATTTTACGTATAACGGTGTGGCGTCTACGCTGCCATAATAGGTCATTTCCCGCTCATTTCCACCCCACATTTTTGAAAGCCGTTCATAAATAGCTGCAACTTTCTTTGGAAGCTCTTCCCCTGTTGTTTCGAAATACATTTGCGGGCTCATGCGATATTCATGATGGATGCGGCCTGGTTCTTCTTCTGTGATGAGATTGTATTGGGTACCCTGGTGTGCAGCGAGAAGGGGAATAAGGTCACGGGCAAATGTGGGGTCTTTCATGAGTAAATCTTCAGCCGCCTCAATAGCGTCTCTCCCAAAAAAGGCGGCAAAATAGAGTTCGCTGGCGCTTGCATATATGGATCGTTCTTTTTGGCGGCGTATTTTTTTTACAAAATCCTCATATTGGGGAAAATCTTGGGTAGGATATGCTGCTGCAATAATTTTTTTCTTTGTCAAAAGCATGGCCATAGACAAAATTTGTAATGGTTTTGATATTTTCGGCAGTACAATCATGCAACGTATTGTAGTAAATCTTTGCAAGAAATCTAGTGGCAGTTGTGCAAAATTAATCCTATAAAAATATTGCGTTTTTCACCTTGACTTTATGGAATAGGTATATGTTAATAGTAGGAGAATTATTTTCATGAAAAAAATTGTATTGTTTTTCTTGGGATGCATTGTCCTATTGGGTGGTTTTTTGCGGGTATATCGCATTGCAACAAATCCTCCTGGACTCTATCTTGATGAAGTTTCGATAGGGCTAAATGCATACGATATTCTCACTACCGGTAAAGACCAATACGCTGTTGCCTATCCGCTTGTATTTAAGGCGTTTGGGGAATATAAGATGCCTGTATACATATATCTTACCGCAGGAAGTATGGCGCTATTTGGTAAAAATGAGTTTGCCATCCGCTTTCCGTCGGCCCTCTTTGGTACGCTGACGATTATTGTACTTTTCTTCGTAATGCGATTTATCTTATCTGATAGCCCAAAACCCCAAAAATATGCGGATACAATTTCTCTTTTATGCGCGTTGTTTCTCGCATGCTCTTCTTGGCATTTACAATTTTCCCGTGGCGGTTTTGAGGCTACTGTTGCTCTATTTTTCTACACCCTTTCGTTGCTTTTGTATCTCTATTTTTTGAAATCAAAGAATATGGTACTTATTTTTTGTGCAGCGATTACCCTTGCGATCACTTTTTACACCTATGATGGATACAAATTACTGGTCCCGTGTAGTTTTCTTGCAGGACTAGGTATAGGCATTGTACAAAAGCCGCGTAGGACAAAATTGATAGTAGGAGCCATAGTATTTCTTTTCTTGTGTATTCCGCTTAGTATATTTACACTTACTACCAATGGATTTGCCAGGTTTCAACAAGCGTCGGCATTTGCCCACCTTTCTTATGCCCCTCTTTGGCAAAAATATCTAGCGGATATTGTCATTTTTTGCAAAAACTATCTATCCTATTTTTCCGTTACCTATCTTTTCCGGTTTGGCGATCAGATCAATAGGCACCAAGTACAGGACTTTGGACTTTTATATCTTTGGCAGCTCCCTTTTATTGTTGCGGGTTTTTACTTTCTTTCGCGCACAAGCAGTAAAATGCTCCGTTTTTTACTTTTTTCCCTTTTTATTGTTGGGCCGATTACACCCGCTCTTACGATCCCAAGTCCACATAGCCTGCGTTTTCTCTACGCAGTAATTCCATATACCTGCCTAACAGGATTAGGGTTTTATGAATTACTACTGCGAAAGAGTAAATGGGTGCAGGTCGTTATTTTCATGACAGTTTTTGTCGCAAGCATAGAATTTGTATATTATTTGGATTATTATTATGTACACTATCCAAAAGATGCACTTATTGATTGGGGTGGTGCGTGTAAGCAAGTAGCCCAACAAATTGCAAAAGAAAATACTACCTACAAAAAAGTTATTATCGATACAGATATTGGATGTGTTACGGAATATTTTTCTTTTTATATTCCCAACATCCCAGTAAGGTATGTCGCTACCACTTCTGCACTCCTGGAAAGTAACCATACGACACTTCTTATCACATCAGAAAAAGGATCAGCTGTCCCAGCCTCTCCTGTAGTTACTATACTATTGCCCAATCTCAATCAGGATACATTTGCCAAACTATGGAGTTTATGAAAAAACTTATTATTATTTGTATTTCGTGGGGTGTAGAGCTGGCGGCTTTCCACAGATGGTTTTCCTGTTGGCTTTTTTCCAGTACTTTTTATTTTACCCCTCAAGTACTTGCAGCGAATTTACTCAATGCAACCAATGCAGAAAAAGGAATGCCGATACTTGTTATTCGTGCACTACATAATAAGATAGTTACCCTTGCGTGGGGAGTATTGCAAACCATTTTACAATATTGGGATATTCGTTTTTTGGAAGAATTTGTGGGAATCGTAGGCGCAATTGGAGTTATGGGGGGCATATGGTACGTAGTTACACGCTACCGAAAAAATGTATTTTTGTGGGTTTTCGTGGGTGTGGGGATTTTATTACAAATAATAGAAATTTATATTGTCCCTAATTTCCCTTATGGACAAAGAATTATTCCTTTAGTACTTTTTTTCCAGCTGCTTTCTCTTTTTGGAGTATGGCAATTCCTCAAAAAGAATACCTGTATGCGGTACGGAATAGTAATATGCTTATTGGTACTTTCTCTTATAGCGCTCGTCATTTTCCCTCTTTCGTATCAAGCATTCTGCCTTAAGAGCTAGTTGGCCTTGTCAGGATCTTGTTAGCTTCTAGTAAAGATTTTTTAGCCTCAGT
>JANWIQ010000049.1 GCA_025449795.1 Minisyncoccota bacterium | reverse complement strand
GCAACGGATGTGACAACGGCAATCTATCCTGGATTTATGACAGACTGGCAGGCGCCCTGGGCGGTGCTCATGACACAGGCAGAGGGAAATTGTGTGGTACATGAAACAGTATTTGAAAATAAAATGGGATATATAGAAGATGTACAAAAAATGGGAGCAAAGATGACGCCCGTTGTCCCAGATATACCAAACAAAGAGGCATTGTATAACTTTAATTTAGAAGACGATAAAGAAGAATATGTGCATGCAATAAAAATTTCCGGCCCAACGCCTTTACATAATGCAGTCGTGAGAACCATTGATATTCGCGCAGGAGCAGCGGTTGTTTTGGCTGCGCTTGCGGCAAAAGGTGAAAGCACTATTTTTGGAGTTGAAAAATTAGACAGAGGATATGAGCGATTTGAAGAAAGACTCAAAACAATTGGCGCAACAATACAGCGGGTGATAGAACCATAGAAACATTATGCAAGCAGTTTTACTTGCTGCTGGAAAATCCAGCAGATTTTATCCATACAACCAACATCTAGAACACAAATCCCTTGTGGTGGTGATGGGAAAAACATTGCTCGAGCACACATTGGATAATTTGAAAAAGTCGTCGATAGATAAGGTAATTATTGTTGTAGGAAAAAATTCTACTATTCCTCAGCTTTTGTCCAATTGGAAAGACATTGCCATCACCTTCGTCGTGCAGCCAGAACCTTTGGGTATGGGAGACGCGCTTTTACACGCAAAAAAACATCTAGAAAAAAAGTTTTTTGTTTTGGGATCATATCACGTAGATATACTTGATTTTGCGAAAGAAATGTCTGCTCTCCAAAGCAAAGAAAACGCAGTTGTTTTGGTAAAAAAAGATGACATATTGGATAGATATGGCAATGTAACTCTAGAAAAAGAACGAGTAATTGATATCGTTGAAAAACCTGATAAGGCGCAGAGGACAATGCATCGTATTGCTGCTATTTATCTTCTTCCCAAACAATTTATTCGTGTGCTTGAGGAAACGCCACAGGAAGAATATCAATTTGAAAAAGCACTGCGTGTTTTTTCAAAAAATAATTATGTACAAGCACTTGTTACCCAAAAACCAACGGTTACCCTAAAATATTCGTGGGATATATTGGGAATAAAAGATCATTTACTCTCCCGCGTCTCAACGAGCGTTATAAGTAAAAAGGCTAGCGTTGCAAAAGACGCACTTCTTATTGGTACTGTTGTTATTGAGGATGGAGCAACGGTTTTGGAAGGTGCAATTATTAAAGGTCCCGCATATATAGGGAAAAAAGTATTAATCGGCAATAGAGCGATTCTTCGTGGTGGAGTAAGTATTGAGGAACAGAGTGTCGTAGGGTCCCAGATGGAAGTAAAAAATACACTTATTATGGAACATACAACTACCCATGCAGGCTTTATTGGGGATTCAATTATTGGTCATGATACCAAAATTGCTGGAGGTATTGTTACGGCAAATGTACGGCTTGATCGGCAACCAGTAACAAGTATGGTACAAGGAGAGAAAGTGAATACCGGGCTTCGTCACTTTGGGACAATCATTGGCAATACATCCAATATTGGCATACGGGTCGCCATCATGCCGGGAGTTATTATTGGCAACAATGTTATCGTTGGGCCCTCGACAACAGTGATGAAAAATATTGATGACGACAAAAAATATTACACAAAATTTGTAGAAACTGTAGAGGAAAATCATTTAATAGCCTACGACAAAAATAATGGAAAATAGCGTTATACTTTTTGATATTGATTACACACTTTTCGATGTTGCAAAATATCGACAAGTTGTCTTCTCCCGTCTTCATGATTTTTTTCCGGAAATAGAAAATTTTAATGAAATAGCAGCGCAGTCATATGCACAGATACGCCAAAGTGGTTGGTTTGAGATAACAAGATTTACGAAGCAACTACTTACTCATATACACACACGCGTAGATATACATACGCTAGAAGACGTGTGGAGAGACGAGGCATTGCTTGCACAGTCACTGTATCCCGAGTCACTTCCTGTCCTTACGACACTGAGCAAATTACCTGTGACACTCGGTATTTTCTCATCGGGGTTTTGGGATTTTCAAAAGTCAAAAATTACCAAGGTGGCCCATTTTTTTGAAGAGGAGCATATTCATATCCATATATTAAAAGACGAAAAACTTCCGGAAATGATAAAAAAATATCAAGGACGACACATTATAGTAATAGATGATTATATTCCGGTTATTCAGGGCGCAAAAAAACTAGATAAAGCTATTACCACAATTTGGATAAAAAGGGGCATATTATCTGAGAAAGTTTCTCCTTCTGCTGATTTCATACCGGACTATACAATACAAACCTTGGATGAGCTTTTGCCAATAATAGAACAAATTTAATACGATACATTATGTGTGGAATTTTTGCGTATACAGGGCATAAACCAAACGCAGCAAACATTATACTCGATGGACTAAAGACGTTAGAATACCGTGGCTATGACTCGTGGGGAATTGCTGTGGAAACATCCAAAGGTATTGCCGTGGAAAAACACATTGGGAAAATTGGGGATGCACAGATCCGTCTTCCCAACGCTGTACGTGGCATTGGGCATACGCGCTGGGCAACACACGGAGGAGTAACTGTGGAAAACTCTCATCCTCACCTAGATTGCACCCGGGAAATTGCGTTGCTCCATAATGGAATTGTTGAAAATTTTGCAGAGCTGAAAAAAGATGTGAACGATCATACGTTTCGCTCGCAGACGGACACTGAAGTAGTTGTTCATCTTATTGAAAACTTATGCAGCATGTATCCTTTCACAGAAGCAGTCATGATAGCCTTTAAAAAATTAAAAGGACTTAATGCGATTGTTGTGATGCACAATAAGACGGGTGAGACCGTTGCGCTAAAAAATGGTTCCCCGCTGGTTATTGGTATTGGTGAAAAGGAATACTTTATCGCTTCCGACGTTACGGGAATACTCCCGTATACGCATAAAGTCATTTTTCTCAAAGATAACGAAATGGCAGTTGTTGCAGATACGCTACATATGGTAGACGTGCATACAGGAAAAAATCTTACACCTCAGATTGAGGAAATACACTGGAATATGGAAAATGCGGATAAGGGGAAGTTTACCCATTTTATGTTAAAGGAGATTTTTGAGCAGCCATCGATATTGCAAAATCTTGCGACGACAAATGATCGTATTGCTATTCTTGCTCGCTATGTTCGAAAAGCAAAAGGAACATTTTTTATCGGCGCTGGGACAGCATATAACGCATCCTTGGCAGGAGCATATCTTTTTTCAAAAATCGCAAAACAGCATGTGAATACGGCACCAGCATCAGAATTTAATTATTTAGAGGATTTTTTGCATGAAAAAAGTCTCGTCATTGCCCTTTCTCAATCAGGTGAAACAATAGACATCATAGAACCCATGAATCGCGCAAAAGAAAAAAAAGCAACGGTAATAGGTATCTTGAATACCATAGGTTCGACCCTTTACCGGATGAGTGATGAGGTATTTTTACTGGGGGCAGGGCCTGAAAAAGCAGTTGCGTCAACAAAAGCCTATACTGCCAAGTTGGCAACACTGCTCCTTCTTGTATATACCCTCTGTAACAAAAGGGAAGAAGGTCAAAAAATAGTTACTGATGCTGCGACAGAAATTCAAAGATTTTTTTCGGATACCTACCTTTTGCAAATGCAACGCCTTGCAAAAAAACTTAAAAATACACAACATCTCTATACTATTGGAAGGGGATATGCGTATCCTACAGCACTTGAAGCAGCACTTAAGATAAAAGAGGTAAGCTATATTCATGCAGAAGGCTTTGCTGGTGGAGAATTAAAGCATGGCCCAATCGCACTAATAGAGAAAGGGACGCCTTGTATCGTTTTTGCACCACAAGACACAACATATAGTGCAATTATTTCTAATGCAACAGAAGTAAAAGCGCGTGGGGGATATATTATTGGTGTTGCCTCTCAACATGCACCAATATTTGATGAATGGGTAGAAATAAAAGATATTGGTATAGGATCTATTATTTCTGGTATTGTCCCCATGCAGCTTCTTGCATATTATTTAGCGGTTATGAAAAAACTGGATCCGGATAAACCCCGAAATCTCGCAAAAAGTGTTACCGTAAAATAATCTTCTTCCCAAATGCACAACTGCTTGTTATACTAAAGGCCGAATTATTTGTATTCATGTACTATGCTTATTGTACTGGTAACCATAGGATTTTTTCTCTATAGTTTGCGGTCATTATTTTTTTGGACTTTTCTTTGGCAGTCTAATGCCTATGAAGTACATGGCCTGCAACAAAGATGGAAAAGTATCGTACGAGGTAATTGGATGAATGCTATTGTTCGCGGTAGTTTATTTTTCTTTGTCTTTTTATATGGGGTAGTTGTTGTCAATGAAGCCGTCACTCCTTTTTACCATATATTTTCTGGTATGCTTTTTCTCTTTTTGGGTATACTTTTCCTTTTGGAGGTAATGAGAGATAATTACGTACGACCTGTCTTTACCCTTCGTGCTCTTGCCATTATGCTCCCCGCAATTTTTTTGGTTGCGCTGTTGTATATGGTTCCTCTGGTTGATATGTTTCTTTGGCTTGTTTTGATAGTATTTAGCATTCCTGTTATTGTTGCGATTTTTGTTGCGCTTCTCGCTTTCCCTGCGGAAATTTACTTGGATTACCTTTCCCAAAAGACGTTGGATAAAATACAAAAAAATCCGTCCCTTCTTATACTTGCTGTTGTTGGACAGGATAGCAAACAGGTCAAAAGATATCTTTACGGATTGCTCAGACAAAAGTATCGCGTAGTACGAGCGCAGCAGACCGGCATAGCCGATATATTGCAAGCTTTTACGAAGTCTGTTACTCCAACAACTGATATCCTCATTTTTGAGGTTCCTGAAGGACACGAAAAAATAATTGATAAGATTTCTAAAGTCGTTAAAGTAGACATCCTTGTTGTAACGCCTTCCACTTTTACCGGCATCCTGCACATTCTGGCGAGACAATCTCTTTGCATCTCATTCATGAAGAATGTTTCAATTAACACATTGCTGAAAAAGAAAAAAAAGAATTTTGTTATGTATGGAACACAAAAAAGTTTTCGAGGCACATCCGTAAAAATAGCGCATGAAGGGAGAAAAATATTTTTGGGGAAAGAATCTTTTTACTTTTCTCACAGAAATATGAAGGTTTTTTCACCTTCCCTCCTTCCGGCAGTATATATTGGGAGAAAAGTTGGGATGGGAGCACGAAAAATACAGTCGATACTACAGTCCACAGAAAAAGAGTCTTAACGTTGCAATACCATTTTTGCAAGGTTATGATAAAAGCATGGAGCCTTTTTGGAATTTTACCTACGAAGATACCTTTACTAAATTGCAGAGCAGACCCTCTGGCCTTACTGCAGAGGAGGTAAAAGTCCGTCAACGGCAATACGGATTCAATACTATTCATAAAAGAAAACTCAACTTTTTCGCAATTGTTTTTAGACAAATTAGCAATAACCCCCTTATTATTATTCTTGCTCTTGCTACCTGTATTGCTTTTTTGTTGGGGCAGCACATAAGCTCGTATTATATTTTTGCAATGATTGTCGTAAGTATTGTTTTGGGAGTATGGAATGAGTATGGTGCAGAAAAGACAATAGACAACCTCTTAAAAAAAATTTCTCCCACTGCGCTTGTATTGCGAGAAGATATGAGACAGGAAATTCCGGTGGTAGATATTACTATTGGGGACGTGGTACTTTTATCCCAAGGAAGCATCATTCCCGCAGATATGCGGCTTATCGCCGTTGAAAATTTAGAAATTAACCAGTCAAGTCTTACGGGAGAATCAAAAACTTCTTTTAAAACCGCTGAGAAATTATTACAAGCGCCTATTGGTATGGGAAAAATGGCAAATATTGCTTTCATGGGGACAGCAGTTGAAAGCGGCTCTGGAAAAGGAGTTGTGGTACGTATTGGCAAGGACACAGAATTTGGAAAAATTGCAAAGAGCGTGTTATTTATTAAGCCAACTACTGATTTTGAAAAAGGGCTTGCAAGTTTTGGGAAATTGTTGGTGAATGTCATACTTGTTTTTACCATTATCATTTTTGTGGTAAATGCACTGCTTGGACACCAGTGGTTGGAGTCTTTGCTTTTTTCCCTCGCAATTGCCGTTGGGCTTACTCCTGAATTGTTACCTGTTATTGTAACGATTAGCCTTTCCCATGGTGCAGGGAAACTTGCAAAGAAAAAAGTGGTTGCAAAACAGCTCATTGCAATAGAAAATCTTGGCAATATGGATACATTGTGTACCGATAAGACGGGGACACTTACTGAGGGAAATATTCAACTCGTGGACTATCTTACCACGGAGCACACAAAAGATGTTTCCGTACTCAATGCTGCCCTCCTTTGTAATAGCGCGATTACTCATGGACATGTCCAGGGAAATGGTATTGATGCCGCAATTTGGAAATATGCAATAAAAAATAATCTACATGAGCATGAGCCTATCCGTAAAATTGTGGATGAGCCTTTTGATTTTAATAAAAAGGCAATGTATTCGGTTGTGGAAGAAAGTGGAAAACGCACACTCATTGTAAAAGGTGCCCCAGAGTCTATTCTTCTCTACACCAAAAAATCAACACAGGCAAAAATACTGCATGAAAAATTTTTGCAGTTGAGTACTGATGGCCTTCGGGTTGTTGCAATAGCCTCAAAAAAAATTACAAAAAAACAAACCTATTCCTGGCAAGATGTCAAGGGTATGCAACTAATTGGATATCTCACTTTTTTGGATGTCCCAAAGATAAGCGTACAGGAGGCACTACTCAAATTAAAAGCGCTTAACGTGGAAGTAAAGGTTATTACCGGAGATAACGAGCTTGTGACGCAAAAAGTTTGTCGCGAAGTAGGAATGCAAGTCACTAAAGTATTTCTTGGGGTAGACATAGAGACGATGTCGGATGAAAAGCTCAAGCAGTGCGTTGTTGAGGGCAATGTATTTGCGCGAGTAACTCCAGAGCAAAAAATGCGTATCATTACAACACTTCAAAGTATTGGCAGAACAGTAGGATTTTTGGGGGATGGTATTAATGACGTACCTTCTCTCAGAACGAGTGATGTGGGAATATCGGTAAATACGGCAGTTGATGTGGCAAAGGATGCTGCAGCGATTGTACTGCTGCACAAAGGGCTTGATGTGATTGCAGAGGGAGTAATGGAAGGAAGAAAGACCTTTAATAACACGATTAAGTATATCCTTATGGGGACAAGTTCAAATTTTGGTAATATGTTTTCGGCGGCATTTTCTTCATTTCTCTTACCATTTTTGCCTATGACCCCAGTGCAAATTTTACTTACCAATGGATTGTATGATTTGTCCCAACTGAGTATTCCCACCGATAATGTAGATAAGGAGTCACTCATTAAACCACGACATTGGAATATTAATTTTATCCGCAACTATATGGTCTTTTTTGGTCCAATTAGCTCCCTCTATGACTTTGTTACCTTTGGTATTATGCTCTCTATTTTTCACGCACATGGCGCCTTATTCCAGACAGGGTGGTTTATTGAATCAATGGCAACAGAAATATTAGTTGTGTTTGTCATACGTACCTCCCGAACGCCATTTTTCTTAAGCAAGCCTAGCAAATGGCTTTTAGGGACTTGTGTAAGTATTGTGGCAATTTCCCTGCTTATTCCTTTTTCTCCGCTTTCCAGACATGTAGGATTTGTTACCCCTCCGCCAATGTATTTTGTTATTCTTATCTTGTTAGTATCAACCTACCTCTTTCTTGTAGAAGCACTCAAGAAAATTTTTCTACAGCG
>JANWIQ010000048.1 GCA_025449795.1 Minisyncoccota bacterium | reverse complement strand
GTGCCACCATAATGCGCTCGCATTGTCTCAAGAATAATTTTACTGTCCTTTGTGTCCATTGGCTTCACATACAGTATCTCGGAAAAGAGTGATAATTCTTTTCTGCTAAATGCTTTGGGAGCGAGCGCATCCAGCTCTCGGTAGCTGGTAAATACGTACGACAATTTATCTTGCGTTGCTTCTTTGAGCGATTCAAAATTATTAAATAGCTCAGCGGTTGCTGCCTCCGAAAGCCTATCAAAGCGTGTGAGAAAAAGGGTTGGGTAGATATTTTCCCGTGCCAAAAGCGTCAGCGCATCACGTACGCCGTCATAGGTAAGAAAAAGGTCACCGGATTGAATCGCTGCAGAAAAAAGTCCGGAAATTTTCTTTTTTATTTCTTCTGAGAAATCGCTTGACTCAACCGTATCTGCAATTCTTTTGAAAGCTAATCGCCAAAATGGAAAAAGTTCGCGCTCGATAAGGTCATTCAAGTCGATAAGGATAAAGAAATGTTTCCCATTTTGTGGCATATATGTGGCCTTTATGCCTTGGTGAAAGAGGAAGAATCGAAGGAAGTTATTAATACCTACCCGCTTCATACCCACTAGCTCAATAGACTTTTGCTGTTGCAGATGTTCGCCCAACACGGTTGCAATATCTTTCCGAAAATCCAGTGGATAGCTTGTCTCAGGAGTAGTATTTTCCATAACTGCTGCCTATTATACGCCATTACTAATACTATTTCCAGGTTTATTAGGCGGTGGTAGAAGGCCAACCCGCCCGAGGACGCACCGCATCTTTAGAAAATGCCTGAACCTGAATTTCTCCCCATCTTCGGAGAGGATCGTGATAATTATGATATATCACAGGAATATCTCCAGATGAAGTAACAGAGGAACCTGCAGCGATATCAAAGGCATTGGTGTCATATGTGGTTCTATTTCTAAAAAATAGTCCCACATCTGCCCGATAAAGAGCTAAAAGTTCTGCAAAAGTTAGTCCTCTTTCTCTATGTTCTTGAACATATACCTGAGCCTCTGCAAATGTCTTTCCACGCGTTGCGCTTCCATCATTTACCCATAACCAGTAAGGTTTTGTCTTTATGGTGGCATTTTCTATTGTTTCTTTTTCTCCCTCACCAAAATCATCATCGCCCACCCCAGGCATTTGTCTTACAAAAGGCACGTATTGCTCGGGTAGCACTAAAATAGGAGTAGAAAAATGGGCTTTTATCTCTTCTGTAGGTTCAGTTAATATAGGCAAGGACTCTCTAAATTGTCGTTCTGTCATTTCTAAAAACTCTGGCACTTTTGCAGCAAGGAGTGAGCGGATTTGTAATTCCTGTGAATTTACCTGGGGAAGTTGAGGAATTTCACCTGTCTTCACTGTCATTCGCAGAAGCCATGCCTGCTGTCGCAGGGCTTCTTGCTTGTTTATTTCTCCTATTTCAGCTTGCAACCGCTTGAGCTCAACTGATATTTCCATTCTCTAATTATAGCATGATTTGGAATGAGGCTAATTGTCAGGGTTTTGTCAGAAAATAATACGAAAACAGTCAAGTAATAACCAATAATTCCCTCTACAATACTTTCTGTACGGCTTCCAGTAGGAAGTCTTTATTTTCAGTATGGGAGAGCATCCATTAGAAGGCCTTGGATTAGACGAGGCTCAAGCACAACTCGTACCCCACTCTGTGGTGATGGGGCTGGTCAATCCAAGAGTTTTAGAGCATATCAATGCTTCCGGCGAAGATGATCCAGCTTTAGTTGAACGAGAAGCTATCTTATATGCAGGCATTAAGGATTTGTATACTAGTACTTTCGATAATCCTGAGGTAAAGAGCAGACTTACTGATATTGCTGGAAGAATACGCTTAGCAGATAATAAGTTTTTTAGCCTACCCGCTGGACAGCAGACAGCAAAAGAACGATTTGCTTATCGCCTTGCTGCTTTTGAAGGCATTGGCGCTTACTCTGACTTTGATATTACATGGACTACCCACTCAGAATACAACGAGGCATCATTACCAGGAAGTAGACATATAGAACCTCTCCTAGCGCAACATGGCAGAGAAAGTTTCCCGAGAATTTTCCATTATTGGGCAACTCTACTTGAGACCCATCCTCATCTTTTCGAAAGACCAGGAAAAGAGCTGCGGCCTGAAGATTTTCGTCCCGGCATTAAGGAATTCATAGAATTTATGCGCTCACAAGGTCATGATCTTAGGATCATTTCTGCAAGCTTCAAAGCGTTTGTTGCCGCTGCAACACAAAGATTTGGCATGCAACCACAAAACATACATGCTTGTGAACCCCTAGACATTACCTCAACGCAAAAGGGTCTTAAACTTGCTTCAATTGCTCATCAAGACCCTAGCAAATTACCCGTTATCATCGGTGATGGTCCAACAGATGCCAGGTTTTTGGAACTAGATGATATTCCAGGAATAGAAGGGGTAGATCTTAATTTAAAAAGTATTATCGGCATGGCTTTTGCATTAAAAGGGGCTGGTTTAGAAAAAGAGCTGCAAGCAAGAGGGGTTCCTTACATTTCCTATACAGACTTTCATGAAATCCGAGAAGCTCTCGAATATATTTGTGCACGTGCAGCACAGATACGCCTTGAGCATCCTGAGCTTGCATATGCTAATGCAAAAGCTGAAGTATCCTCTCGACGGAATATTGTATAACGTGCTACAATACTTTTTATGAAATCCACTATTGTCTGCTACGGAGAACTTCTTGTTGACATGATATCCATGAATACCGGTACTCTTATTGGTTCTAAAGGTTTCCTTAAAAAATTTGGCGGTGCTCCAGCAAATGTTGCTATGGGACTTGCAAAATTAGGAACTCCAGTACGATTTATGGGGAAGGTGGGAGATGACCCTTTTGGAAGATTTCTCAAAAATACGCTAGAAAAAAATAAGGTAGTCACTGATACGCTTATTCTAAGCAAACGGGAAAAAACTACACTTGCCTTTGTCTCTCTGGACAAAGATGGACAACGAGACTTTTTCTTTTATAAAGGGGCTCATGAAGCAATTACGGCTGCAGAGGTTGAGCTCCCCGCACACACATCCATTTTCCACTTTGGCAGTCTTACCCAAACAAATAACAACTCCTATAATGCCACCGATAAACTTATCGGCCAGGCAAAGAAAATGGGTGCAATTATTTCTTATGATCCTAATGTGCGAGAGTCATTGTGGGTTAATCTTAATTTAGCACGCGATGTCATTTTGGCAACGATAAAAAAAGTTAATGTACTTAAGGTAAATGAGGTAGAAGCAAGGCTTATCACCAAAGAAGAAAATATTCAGGAAGCGGCAAAAAAACTTTGGCGGGATAATTTAGATGCTCTTTTTATCACCCTTGGCCAAGAAGGTTGTTATTATAAAACTAGCCAGTATAAAGGACATATCCCCACAATCGAAGTTCCGGTTATTGATACCACTGGCGCAGGAGACGCATTTAATGCAGGCTATCTCTATGCTATGTATGAAGCGGGTAAGCCACTTTCCCAATTTACTGAAAAAGAACTACACTTTGCTCTAAAACGAGCAACTGTCATTGCTTCCTTAAGCACCACAAAAAAAGGCGCAATCGCAGCTTTTCCTACAAAAGCTATTATCTCAAATTATCTAACTTCATGAAATACGTCTTTACCTTAGACAAGAAAAGTTTCTCAAAGAGAAAAGAATTATTCTCTTCTCTTACTCCTCTTTTTTTCGATAGAGGTGTGTCTGATGGAACAGCCTACAATACCTTTTTAAGAGAATTGATCCAATCTTTAAAAACAGTTAAGGAAAAAAACAGGAGTTTCCCTTTATTTAAAAAGGAGGTGCAAGAGCTTTCTGTCCATTCTCCGCTTATTGAGATTACTCCGTGGGGTGGTGTAAGCATTAAAAAGGTAGATACGGCAAAGGGTTTTATCCAAAAATTGCTTATTATCAGGCAATACGGCATATTAGGATTTGAAATCCATAACAAAAAACTGGAAAAGCTCCATATTCTTGAAGGAGAATGTTTACTCATTAGCTCTCTGCATGCAAGTGAAACATGGCAAAAAGGGATTGTAAGTGTTTCTTTTGGAGAAAAGGGGAAAAAAGTAGTACTTAATCCTGGCGATGAGCACGGCATTATCGCACTTACCAACTGTGTTATTGAGGAAACATCCACCAATAACCTTGATGACATCGTCTTTATTTTTCCCTCAGAACAAGTAAACTAAGGAAGGTATGGATTTGCCTTATAAGCTGTCAGATTAGATCCTAATATATAGTATGAGGGTTGGAATATACGTAATATTGCTTCTAACTCATTGTCAGCATTCGGGCTATCTATTCTACTATTATCAATTTGTTCCTTTGATGTCTCGAAAATATTAGGAGGAATCTCATCCTGCCACTGTGTAATATTAGGAACATTATACTGCAAAATTCTGCTATCATCCCTAATTCTTGCAACTCGAACAATTTTATTTCCTAACTGCATATATTTTATGGTAAATGTCACGCTACGTATATTTTCTCCTGGTTTGTTCTCTTGAATAAATTCTCTTACAGCACGGTGGCCATCCATCGAACAATATGTCTTAAGTTCTTGCCAGGAACTTACTGGATCTTTAGAGGAAATGCCTGAAGTTAACCGACCATCGGCACTCATACCGTTTGTGTCTACCATAATATAAGATAATTTTACTTCATCACTGTTCATTTTTTCGGCCATTTTTTTACGTATTTCAATAGGATCAACAAGTGACAAGTTATAGCCATTAAATCCCGGTAATACCACAGGTAAACCATTTAGGTAGACAGGTTTTTTCCAGTATTTTGTTTTACCTACTATCTCACCATTACTAATTGTTTGACAGCCAGGAAGACTATCAGGTTGTCTTTCTCTCCATGAAGTAATTCTCCCCCATAGATTACCTTCTCCATCATTCATAGTAATAGTATATCAAACTCTTAATTTCTTGTAACTATGGGTATTGCGAAATTAAATAAATCTAGCTTGCCTCTTCTATTTTCTCTATGTATATTTTTGTGTGTCTGATGAATTGCAAACTACTTTTTCAGTATAAAAATTCCTCTTTTATCCTTCTTCCCCTTCTTGGCTGCAAAATTACGTCACTTGTGTTGATGCACCATCCGCAGAGACATCATCTTCTTTTTTCTAACTCAGCCTGTTTCAGGAACCTGTAAGGTTGTTTGCTCCATTCACGGAAGGTATTGCAGATTATTGGCAATTACATGCCCATTTTTATCCTCCACTTTTACGTTCGGCAACGGTAAAAAAATTTATGGTAGGTTATGAAATGCTAGCAGAAAATCAACGGGATATTGCGCCAAAACAAGCTGCAAACATCTTGCGGAATCTCGATTTTGTCCGCTACATATCCGCATTGTGTCATGCAACAGAATATTCTATACTGCATAGTAGAAATATGCACAACGATCCATGGGTCCGCGCGAAAAAAGAATTAGAAAAAATTGCCAAGCGGCTTAGTCTTCCCCCACTTCTTTTGGCAAGACTCTCCCACCCCGACCGCATGATTAGTGTCTCTTTACCCATGCAAATGGATGATGGGAGTGTTAAAACTTTTTCCGGTCTTCGGGTACAACACAACAATATTCTTGGACCCTACAAAGGAGGCATTCGTTATCATCCACAAGTAAGTATCGAGGAAGTACAAGCGCTTGCCTTCTGGATGAGTATGAAATGTGCAGTCGTAGATATTCCTTTTGGGGGCGGAAAAGGAGGTATTACCGTAAATCCTAAACATCTTTCAGAAAGAGAATTACAGACCCTTTCCAGACTTTTTATTCACAGGCTTGGTGCTGCCATCGGGCCAACAATTGATGTCCCTGCGCCCGATGTAAATACCAACCCAAAAATTATGGCGTGGATGGCAGATGAATACGGAAAAAATCTCAAAGCGCAAAACTCAAAGCGCAAATCACAAATTTCTGAAAGTGAAATGAGAGCGGTGATTACGGGAAAGCCACTTGATGAGGGCGGATCGCAAGGTAGGACGGAAGCAACCGGCCTTGGTGGATCGTACGTTCTCCTTGCCACACTGAAGAAATTACAAAAAAATCCAAAAGGTATGACGGTTGCCGTGCAGGGATTTGGGAATGTTGGGTACTATATTGCGCATTTCCTGGCAAAGGCGGGAATGAAAGTGGTTGCCGTCTCTGACTCAAAGGAAGGAATTTATGTACCAGAAGGGCTCGACCCTGAGACAACATTAAAGTGTAAGCGGGAAAAAGGATTTTTATCCGGATGTTATTGTGTCGGCTCAGTATGCGACGTGAATAAAGGCAAGAAAATTACCAATGAAGAACTCCTCACCCTTCCTGTTGATGTCCTTATCCCCGCAGCACTAGAAAATGTTATCAATGGAGAAAATGCACAAAAAGTCAAAGCAAAAATTATTTTGGAAATGGCAAATGGACCGGTGACTGATGAGGCAGACACGCTACTGCAAAAAAGAAATATCTTATGTATTCCGGATATTTTGGCAAATTCTGGGGGCGTCTGTGTCTCCTATTTTGAGTGGTATCAAAATATGCAGAGGAAAAAATGGACAAAAGAGGAAGTTTTTGACAAATTATTCCAACACATGCAAAAGGCAACGCATGAGGTACTTGCCATGCAAAAGAAATATTCGCTTTCTATGCGAGACAGTGCATATGCGCTTGCCCTTACCAGGATACAACACCACTGGAAGAAATACGCATAGTCTGCTAGGATAGATCTATGATACAAATACCCTTAGACGTAGCTCCAGAACATAGGTCTACCTATGCTAGGCATATGGAGACAGTCACCCAAGCCTCTGATCGAATCATGCTCTTTGCCGGGGACCAAAAAGTTGAACACTTAAATGCTGATTTTTATGGTGAAGGAATTTCTGAAGAAGATAATAATCCCGAGCACATGTTTGCAATCGCATCCAAAGCACGTATCGGCGCTTTCGCAACACAGCTTGGATTACTTGCACACTACGGCATGGATTATAAAGATATTCCCTACATTGTAAAACTAAATTCAAAAACTAATTTGGTAAAGACAACACAAGCAGAACCACAAAGTAGTAAATGGCTTGGAGTAGACCAGGTAATGGAATTTAAGAAAAATAGTAATCTTCCTATTGTCGGCGTTGGCTACACGGTATACCTAGGAAGTGAATACGAATCCGATATGCTCCAAGAAGCAGCACGAATTGTCTATCATGCTCATGTAAATGGGCTTATCTCGGTACTCTGGATGTATCCCAGGGGAAAAGCTGTTATCGATGAAAAAGACCCGCATATTATCGCAGGCGCTGCAGGAGTTGGTGCAACACTTGGTGCAGATTTTGTAAAAGTTAATTATCCTTCGGCTGGTTCGGCAGGCTCACAGCAAGCAGGCTCAGGACAAGTCCAAAAGCGAGCGGAATTGCTTCGAGAGGCTGTTGCTGCTGCAGGAAGAACAAAACTTATTTGTGCAGGCGGAGAAAAAGAAGATGTCCCAACATTTCTCCAAACGCTCTATGACCAAATCCATATCGGCGGTACGTCAGGCAACGCAACCGGCAGAAATATCCACCAGCGGCCACTTGAAGAAGCCGTGCGTTTTGCCAATGCAATTGCTGCAGTGACTTTTGATAAT
>JANWIQ010000047.1 GCA_025449795.1 Minisyncoccota bacterium | reverse complement strand
TGCTCCTGTATCCCTCTCATTTCCTCTTGACCTAAGCAGAAATCTTTCTACAGATAACACGAATGTTACCTAGTTCTTGCTATTCCCTTACGTTTCCTCATTTTTTATCTGGAATACTTTCGTTGTGGAAGTTGTGCACGAACTACGATGGGATAGAAAATTAAGCTTGTTAGGAAGAATGGTAGTTGAGCAAAAAAGAAAACGATACGTCCTTGACTATGAAAGATATACCAGAGACGGGTTTGCATGTATTGATGAAGTTTCTCCTTTTACAGGGGAGCTTATCTGGCACGTTGATCCAAAAGATGCATGGCAATTAAAGGTAAGCCAAGAATGGGCTGCTACGAGACGCATCGCGCGCTTACAAGAAGAAGATATAAAACAGGGGAGAGATATGGAGTATACCTGGTCTCCGGGTGCAGTAATTGCCCTACGGCGGATGCAACAAAATCCAGAGGCTATTGTATTATCTAGCCATGTGCGTGCATATAGAAGAGGTGTTACCATCTTTGCAAGAGAAAAAAATCTATTAACACAACTTGTTGAACATGCTGCAGAACGACAGTATGCCGCGATGAAGTAGTTTCTGTAATTTGCCACGGGCTATGTTAGAATAATTGCATGATTGATGTTGTGGCTGATTTACATGTACATAGTCGCTACTCACGCGCGGTTAGTCCGCAAATGACACCAGCGGGTATGGCGCAAGTGGGGAGACAAAAAGGTTTGGACATATTGGCAACAGGAGATTGGACACACCCACTATGGTTTCGAGAACTTCGTACACAACTCGTGGAAAGCGAAGAAGGAGTATACAAAATGAAATCCCAAAACCCAAGCTCCAAATCACAAATAAATTCCAAGGACCAAAAGGAGACGAGATTTCTGCTATCGGTGGAGATTGCAACCATTTTTTCCCAGGGCGGGAAGGGAAGACGGATACACAACCTTGTCTTTGTCCCATCTTTTGGAACCGCAGAGAAGGTAAATAAAGAATTATTAAAGAGAGGGTTTAATCTATCATCTGACGGGAGACCAATTATTGGGCTTTCTTCCAAGAATTTGCTCCACATGCTTTTGGAAATAGATGAAAAAAGTCTTCTTATCCCAGCACACGCCTGGACGCCATGGTTTGGGATTTATGGAGCGATGTCTGGTTTTGAGTCACTCAGCGAAGCATTTGAAGATCTGGCACCATATGTGTATGGCATTGAGACGGGACTTTCTTCGGACCCGGAAATGAATTGGCAGATAGAGGAGTTACAGACTCGTTCTATTCTTTCTTTTTCCGATGCGCACTCACTGCCTAAGATGGGACGGGAAGCAACGGTATTTCGGCTTGAAAGCGTGAGCTATGAGAATATACGAAAAGCCATAATGCAGCCGTCTCAGCATACTCAGAGATCCAGAGAATCTGACAATCAGAAAATCCGAAATTCTGGCGCACTGAGTTTTCCGAGTATTCTGAATAAAGTGCTTTATACTATTGAATTCTATCCCGAAGAGGGGAAATACCATTATTCAGGTCATAGAAACTGCAGTGTCACCATGACACCTGAGGAGCAGCGTGCAAGTAATGGTATTTGTCCTGTATGCAAAAGAAAAGTGACTGATGGCGTGATGCGACGCGTGCAAGAGCTTGCAAGCGATGAGTTAAGAATAAAGAATAAAGAATTAAGCGTGAGAGAACAAAAAAATTCTGCTGGTCTTCAGTGGCTTACTGATCCTCGAAAAATACATCCACCATTCGTTCGATTAGTTCCTTTGTTGGAAATTATTGCAGAGGCAATTGCTGCGCCGGTTGCAAGCCCAAAAACCAGACTTGTCTATGAGGCACTGTGTAGCGAAGTAACCTCGGAATTGACAATACTTCTGAAGGCACCGATAGAAAAAATAGAGCAAGCAGCAACAAGTATTACCTCTGTGGATAAAGCAAAAAAAATTGCAGAAGGCGTGCAAAAAGTACGATCAGCGCAAATTGTCATTCGTCCTGGGTATGATGGGGTGTATGGGATAGTAAAGATATGGCCTGCATTCGCTGAAGCTACGGAAGGGCAGGAACAAAAAGGTGAAGAGAAAAAGACGCAAATTGGATTAGAATTCTAGGGCTTTTGTCCAATATACTGGTATATTGGTAATGGAGCAAGAGAACAAGTAATACTGCTGTGTATGTAATGTTTCCCCACTTGAATTTTTCTGTAAAAGAGCGCCATACTAAATGTAGATCATTAAGGTACTTAGCTCGCCTAAGCTTACTTTGAGTCTTTTCAATTCTATTCGAATATGACTCAAAGAGCGCTTGAGCGTCGGGTTCAAGATGCTTCTAATTCCGCCGTTGGCAGGAAAGAAGATCTAGAAGGAGGTGATATACATATGGCGAAACAAAAAGATTTCATGATGCAAGTTGAAACTTGGTTTATGAAGCTTCCAGCTCTTCCAAAAGGTGGGAGAGAAGCAATTGTCATGATTACCCCTTGGATTGCTCTTATTTTTGGTGTTCTTGGTGTCCTGGTAGGACTTGCAGGGCTTGGTATTCTTACCTTTCTAAGTCCATTTGCCCTCCTTGGTGGTGGTATGAATACCGCAGCAGGGTCACTTGCCTCTGCAGTATTGGCGCTGATTGGAAGCGCTTTGCTTTTAGCAGCATTTCCTGGAACAAAGCAGAGAAAAATGCAAGGATGGACAATGCTTTTCTGGAGTGAAGTCGTAAGCCTTATTGGCGCAGTGGTGGCAATTTCCCTCAGTGGAGTTGTTTTCTCGCTCATCGCATTTTATTTGTTGTACCAAATTAAGTCTTATTATAAGTAAATAACCAATTTTCCCTCTCCTAAGAAGAGAGGGTTAGGGTGAGGTTTGTGGAGACCCATTGGTGTCAGTCCGATAGTCACCGTTTTTCCAACGTGACGTTCGGACACCAAGCCTCACTAAGTGAAAATTGCTTACCGGTATATTAGTTTTTATCGAATAAATCTAAAACCAAGCAATTTTCAATTCAGTTAGAAAAAGGTTCCTATCTGCCTTCGCATCCATAAAGGTATACATTATTCTTATTGGAGATGATTTTCATCACAGCGTCTCTTTACAGATGGGGTATAATAAGAGGGATCTTTGTATGAAAGTTATTATTGGTCTTGTCCTCCTCGTTTTACCGTTCGCCTTTACAGTACTATCCGTACACGGCTCACGGAGCAACGTTAGGAGGATAGCAGACTATTTATGAAAATTATTGTCGGTCTTGGGAATCCGGGAAAAAAGTATGAAAAAACCCGCCACAATATTGGCTTTATGGTGCTTGACCAACTCCTCAAAAATTACGAATCAGTCAAAGAGACCACCTGGACTGACGAACCGAAATTCAAGGCAGACATTACAGAAATCACCTGGCAGCCCCAACATGGAGAAGCGGAAAAAGTACTGCTAGTAAAGCCAAAAACATTCATGAATAATTCCGGCATGGCTGTACATTTACTTACCTCCTTTTATAAAATATCCTCTACCGACCTGTGGGTAGTGCATGATGATGTGGACTTAAAATTAGGTGCAGTAAGGATACGAAGAGGCGGGGGATCTGCAGGGCACAGAGGAATAGAATCTATTCTGGAGCAAATTCCAGATGGGAATTTCTGGCGAATACGGTTGGGGATTGGCAGGCCAAGTACCATGGCACATGGCACATGGCAGACGGCAAATACAAAGGGAATAGATGATTTTGTTGTGGGGACTTTTACCCATGAAGAGCACGCAAAAATACGAGAGCTTATCCCTCACGCTAGCCGCGCAATTACAGATGCGCTGGAAGAAGGCCTGGAAATGGCAATGAATAGGTATAATACGAAGTAATATAAACTTTCCCTTATTGCAAAACTTATCCATACATCTGATAATATCTAACATAATGGAAACACCTCGGGAAACAACTCGCGTTGGAGAAGATATTCACCCAGAAATAAATGCTGGAAATTATGCAAGAAGGACAGTGGAAGCATTAGGTCGGAGAAAGAATACAGGACAGCAAGTTATTATAGATATACCTACACAATTAGCTACATTATATCATCTACCTGAGCTAGCAAAATATATTAGAGAAAATCAAGATCCATCAATCGGACTAATCACCAAAAAGAGTGGTGAAGTTACTCGCAGTGCAAATTGGAATGGAGATTTTTATAGAAGTGAAGTGATATGGAACGATTCTAGGGGAGAACATAAATCTGGAGTTGCATTTTTTCTCCGAGGCGATAGGGTACAAAATATCCATTTTTTCCTAGATAAATACAGCATCAATATAAATACGGATCAAAAAGCAGACGGATTTTACAGGATAAATGGTGTACCATTTAGAGTCATAGAGATAAGTGGTGGAAAAATTGGTATTACTGTGTCCGAAGAGGAACAAAAAATTATAGCTAGACGATCTCATGGAGGATCCACTTTATAACAAAATTTACTTCATCGTAAGATAATTTCTTACCTTTTTCTTGTTGACAGGCAAGCCTCCGGTAGAATGCTTTCATGGCAGAAGTACCAACGGATTTATTTAAAAGACTTGCTCAGGCGGATGGGGTTACTATTCATATCCCAGATGGGTTTGTTTAAAGACCAGATGAACAACCATTAGCACTATCAGTACGATCAGTTGCGGCAACGGACTATCTTACGCGTCTTTTCAGGACATTAGAAAGTGTTTAAATAAAACATAACCCCATTGTTTTCTCACCCAATCTTTATAGCATTCTCTTGCTTGTTTGGTATAATACATGCATGCAGTCAATCAAGCAGGTGCTTCTTAACTTCAACCCCACAGAAGACAAGTATGTTTCCCGGGAATTTCAGTCCTTTGGCGTGCATTTGGCAGAAGTGCTGGATGACTACAAGCATAAAAGCCTGTATATAAAAATGGCTAAGACAGAGCATCGGGCTATTCTTGAGAAAGCGCTTTCTTTTGTCTCAGACAGCAAAGCACAGAAAAAAGGCGCGCTATTTATGTGGAAAGTAAAGCAATTGAAGACGCAACTCAAGGATAAATGATTAAGGATAAACGATAAAGTAAGCACGAAGCATATAAAAAAAGGATAAATGATTAAGGATAAACGATAAAGTAAG
>JANWIQ010000046.1 GCA_025449795.1 Minisyncoccota bacterium | reverse complement strand
TTACAAAGGGAATATGGAAAATATGAATGAGGGATCCAAAATATAGAAAAAGCGGATAAAGAAAATCTGCAACAGGATAACCATATCCATTATTAAGCCTTGGCAAATATCGCACCGGAAATTGTCCCTGTCTTAACGCTTCGTAAAAAGCCGACAGGCGTATTACCATCCAATTTCCATCATCTGTAAGAAAAAATCCAGGATGGAAAATTCCAAAAAAAATGGGAATCAATCCTACAAGAAGAAACACCAAGAAAATACCTGTCTTTTTCATTATTTTTGCGGAAGCACTTGATAGACACTCATGTACCAATTCCCTATGCCTTTTTGATATTGAGTAACAAACTTAAGGGGCCACCCGACGGGAGGGGTTTGGGTTTGTTCGAATACCATATAAACTGGCATTGTTTTGGCTTTTTGCAACAATTCTTTTGGAATACGTACAGGAATAGGATAGATGCCCTGTTTTTGGATATTGGTATTTTGGTCTAAATATATCTCCATCGCTAGCGTGGGAACCGAACCAAATGTTCCTTCACTTGCTACATAAATTTTCTGTTTTTGGGACTGTTGTTGAAAGAAAGCGACCATTTCTTTTACTCCTCCGCCCGCAGGCCATGCATTCACATATTGCGCTAAGTCAGAATCAGCGATAGGCGCATGGACAAAGTCAAACATAATAAATCTGTCTACGTAAGCATAGGACCCTAAGAGCAAAACCAGTAAAACAATTCCCGCAATTTTTTTGGGGAAAAGCTTAAAACTTTCATGCAACGTAACCGAAATAAGAGGAATAAGAAAAATTGTCATGTAGATGATATAGCGGGGATATAATACTTTCGCAATAAGCGCAAAAATAAAAAATGGAACAACAAACCACAAGACGAGCAATGATTTTTCCCTCCACGCTTTTCGCAACACTACCAATGATGCTGCGGCTAACACAAGCCCCAACCAATTAACGTATGCAATAAGCCAACTTACCATTCCATGCAAATTGCCTGTGAAAAATTCTATTGGATGCTGCAACCAATCATGAAGAGAATAATAAAAAGTATGGTTTTTTTCTGCAATAATACCAAAGTACGGTGATAAGCGTAGGATGGAATAATAGGTATAGGCCAAAACCGAAGTAAGTACAGCAAAGGAGACCCATTTTATCAATCGATGCCATACGCCATTTCTCTTCCAGTCAAAAAGCAGGAGAGTAAAAGGAAGAAAATAAATATTCCACATATTAGTTGTTTTGTTGAGCATGCCACCCCCAATAATCAGTCCCGCAACAAAAGGCGTGTAAGACTTAAGCTGCCTGGTCATAACGATAGAAATATACAAACCCCAGATGAGGAATGCACATACCAAACTTTCTTGAAGTGCCATCCTGTCATAGACAAGACTAAAAGGGAAAAATATATACACGGTTGCTGCAAGAAATCCTATCCATTTATTTTTAAACAATTCCCAGCTTAAGAAAAACATACCTACCATACTGAAAACTCCCCCCAGGACAGAGGTTAGACGACCAGCAAGAAGAGGATCGTGCACAAATCGAATTAATACCATAGCTACCCAGGTAAACATAGGCTGTTTTCCATCGGTAAGAGATATAAATCGCCAGGCAGCATCTTGTTTGGCAATCTGTGCCCACCGTACATAAATTGCTTCGTCGGTAAAAATAGGAAGAGATAAAATGTGAGTAAGACGGGTAATAAAGTAAAGAGCAATTAATCCACAACTGAGAAAAATTTCGATTTTATTGCGGCGGAAAAAACCCATATAGAAAGATTATACAGAAAAGGAAGTAATAAGAGCAAATACCGTGCAAATAGGGGTGTGATGGACAAAAATATCACATACCCCCCCACCCAAAGAAGCTGAAAAAGCATAAAAGGCTCTTTTTTTCTGAGCCAAATAACAAATCCTAATAGCGAACTAATACTTATTATTGGCCACAAAATTTGCCACTCGTACACTTTTTGTACCGGACTAAACCATGTATACCAACTGCCGTTAAGTAACATGGGAAATACTGCTCCTGTTACTGCTTTTGCCCCAGAAGCATAGAAATGCACAATATACTTTTGGAGTTTCAGAACGTATACAATTGTGTGTCCGTGAAGAAATACAGCAGTATAACTGAGAGTATAAACTCCCATTGTTGCAAGAAGCATTACCAGTGCTTTTCTGGCGCCAAATTGTTTCTGCAAAAATAACCATACCAAAAGCACGCCATATAGGAGAATGATAAGAAATGGTGATTTGACTGCCATAAAAGCACCAAATGCAATACCGGCACATACATATTTTTTCTTAAGAAAGAGAATGGACCCTAAGAAAAATAGAGTAAGATAGAGTATATCAAGGTAGGGTGCCCGTATTTGCTCTATAAAAATTGGCTCGAAAGAGAAAAGGACAACAGGTAGTATCGCAAGGAGTGATGATTTAAAAACAAGCTTATTGAAAAGATAAAAAAGAATTAAAGAAAGGAATGAGAAAAAAAGACTAAATATTCCCGTATAGCCTGTTGTCACTTCAAAAAAACCCACTACATATTTACCAAGGGGCGGAAGCTCTGCATTAAGGAGAGATGGATCATCCCCTCGCATATACCGATACCCTGCATATGTATACAAACCATCGTCTCCGATAGAATTTTTGGAATTTGGAACCACCCATTGTGATGCAAGATATCTTTTTGTCCAGTAAGAGCTATTAAATTTTGTAAAAATATCTTCTCTATACAAAAATACATGCCAAAAGAAATTAATAAGAGTAATCATTCCCAAAAAAATTGTGAGAATTTTTGCTAATTTATTTTTTGACATATATGCGTTTTACCAGGGAGATTATACTTGCGGTAAGGAAAAATATGATAGGAGTTATGAGCGTCACATAGAACTTTATTATCGTTGCCAGTCCATTCCAGTCCCCTTGCCACAAGAAAGGTATATATCTGAGAAGTACGCCTACACAAAACCCAGTAACAAGCCAGAGTATATATTTATTCGGACGCAGTAAGAGAATAAAAGGCAAAAACCATAAACCATACCATGGTTGTATTTCAATTTTTGTAATGGCATAGATATACCCACCTATCATAGAAATGGCACATAACATAAGAAAAAGTTTTTCGGAAATAAAATTCTTTTTGAAAATTGTATTTACTGCATATATTACTGCAGGGATAAGAAGAAATGCGGTCGCTTATTTTGTTAACGCGGATAAAACAATTGCTATACATCCCCAGAGCCACCTTTTTTTAAGAAGCAGGTATACCCCTAATACCGCTAAAAATAGCATAGCAACATCGTTGTGCGCGGATACCAAGCTTTCGATCAACACTAGTGGATTAAAAGCATATAGCACCATAACAAAAGCAGTATCTTTTGGAGAAATTTTTTCCATTATTTTTTTAATATAATACACGGTCCCTAAAAAACAGGCAGCGGTAAATAGCTTAAATATGAAAAAGGTTGCCAAGAAATAATTAAATCCGATAAATCCCAAAGGGACTGTCAGGACAAGCCAAAAAGGACCATAGGGATACGTATTGTGTGTCCAGTGCATAAAAGAAAGCATTGGGTCTTTGGGAAAATCAAGTGCAGTAACCAGGTATGGATTTTGATGGTAATGTAAAATAATTTTTGTATAAAAAATGTAATTAAAAAAATCGTATGAGAAGGCATTGTATGCAAAAGCAAGAAGAATAGTAATTGGAATAAGCATTTTCCAAAAAGTTGATACTGAGATTTTCTTGGACTGTGCGATAAAAATTCCATAGAAAATAAACATACAACATACAATTGCTAAAAAAAGATATGTTGAAAGTGGACGGTTAAAATACCCTACATATTGAAAAGCTTTTTCCACTGTTTGGAAAATAGATACACGAGATAAGGTAAGACTTAAATCAACCTGTGTATAACTATACAAAAAAAGTGAAAGTATCACAAAATAAAATCCGACAATAAGAAGTTGAATTTTTTTCATTTATACATATTCCTTATCTTCTTGGCTTTAATTCGAAATAGATTAAATATGCCATCAACTGAATCCCTCATCGGACTTACTCGTCTGCTTTCTACATACAGCCAATGGACTGGAACTTCTTTTATTTTATATCCATAATTTTTTGCAATGAGGAGTATTTCCACATCGAATCCATATTGAACGGCCGAATTAGAAATTTCCTTAAATCCCTTATGAATGAGGGAGAGTTTGGAAAATGTTGTATTTGCTGCTTCACGAGTAAATACCTTGAAACCACATTGGGTATCAAAAATTTCAGGCAGTCCAACAACGAATTTTCGAAGATAGATACCCACTTCATGCAACAGTAATCGAGAAAAAGGATACCCCAATTTCCCCGTTGTCCTGGATCCTATTGCAATTTGATAATTCCCGTTCTCTAAAAAAGGCAGCATGTTATCAATCTCTTCAATTGGGGTCGCCTGATCCATGTCTGTGAAGAGAATATACTTTCCCTTTGCCTGCAACATTCCACGCGTCACTGCCCCCGCTTTGCCAGTATGTTTATTTTCTATAAGTGAAAATTGTTTATTTTCCTTCATAAATTTTTTTACAAATTCAGTTCCTCCATCATTTGACCCATCATCAACAATGATAACTTCATAAGAATATCTTTTACTATCGAGAAATCTTTTTACCCTATCTAATACCCCTTTTCGAAGGTTAGCCATTTCATTATAGGAAGGGATGACAATGGAAAGAAGCAATTCACTCACAACAGAAAAATTATACTAGAAATCATGAGAGATAACAAACCAATGGATTTGTGTCTCATGAATTTTTCAGGTAGAATATAGGCACGCCGCCATCGTTTCCGATGGTATTTTCCATCGGAATCCCGATGACAACGATCATCGGGGCTAGTGGCCATAAATATGTTTACAGTTTATATTCTAGAAAGTGAAACAAATAACTCTTATTATGTAGGGAGTACGTCAAGTATGGAAAAACGTTTGATACAGCATAATAATGGTTATTCACGATATACAAAATACAAAGGTCCGTTTAAAATAATATATAAAGAGGAGTACCTTAGCTTATCCGAAGCAAGAAAAAGAGAATACTATATTAAATCATTAAAAAGTAGGGTTGCAATTGAGAAATTGATCAAACGCGCCGCTTTCGTCTAGTGGCCTAGGACGTTGCCTTCTCAAGGCAAAGATCACCGGTTCGAATCCGGTAAGCGGTACCAAATTTTATATTGCACTCGTAACCGGATTTCTTCTTAATCCTCCACCTCCTGCAACTACCGACATCGGAGCCATTTCTCCCGTAGTGCTTGGATTAAAACCCAATACTTTAATAACCTGATCACTAGAAACAGGAATTCCATTTTCACCAATAGTTATTGCATGATTATGCATAGCAGCCATTACTCCCGCAGTTACAATCCCAGAATTGGTAGCAGGCGCTTTAGCTATAGCAGATGAAATCTCAATTACTGTCCCATCATTTTCAGCTCCTTTAACAGGGCTTTTTGGTGCGAGTGAAGCAAATCTCCATGCTGCCTCAGTAGGAGATGGATTTTCTCCTCCTTCTAATGGAAGTGTAGCTATTAATCCCATTCTTGCTATATCTGTTGCAAGTGAAATTTGAAATTGTAGTTGAGGCTTTCTTTGATCTTCTTGATCGTCCTGTTCATCAGGCTGTTCTTCTCCCGATTCATCATTGGTATCTTCAGATGATTCTTCATCCCGCTGTTCGTCTTCCGCAGATTCTTCTGTTACATCACCTTCTGAAGGTTCACCTTCAATACTTTCGGCTTGAACTTCTGCTGGTGATTCTTCTATGGATGGTTCAGCAAATTCCTCTACACGCGCAGACTCCTCGCCATCTAAAACTGTGGCTTCTGTTACAGGCTGGGCCAACTGTTCAACTAACTGTGCCGTTTCTTCCGATAATTGTACCCCAACTTCATTTGCTAATTCTTCCACGCGTTGTGCAACCCCACTATCTGCATCCCCTATCTCTTGTGCCAATTGAACTTCGGGTCCTCCTTCTGATATAACCGGTTGTCCAAATAATCCCACTAATAAACCTGTTTCAGCCGGTGACATGACGTTTACTTCTAATCCGGACACAGCTCCTTCATTCATTGGACTAAACACTGGAGCCATAGACGAAACAACTGCAGAAGGCGCAGAAAATCCACCTTCAGCTGTAAATCCGACACTACCTAAGGTTGGTACATTCACACCTACTGAACCGCCTTCTACAGCCATACCATATCTCCTTTCATGGCTGCATTATACCGCACTGAGGCTAAAAAATCTTTACTAGAAGCTAACAAGATCCTGACAAGGCCAACTAGCTCTTAAGGCAGAATGCTTGATACGAAAGAGGGAAAATGACGAGCGCTATAAGAGAAAGTACCAATAAGCA
>JANWIQ010000045.1 GCA_025449795.1 Minisyncoccota bacterium | reverse complement strand
GACTGGACAGAAAACGATGCAGTAAATATTCTCACCATTCATTCAAGTAAGGGACTAGAATTCCCTGTTGTCTTTGTAACCAATCTTGTCACACAGCGCTTCCCCACGCGAGAAAGGCGAGAGCAAATTCCTATTCCTGACGAACTTATTAAAGAAGTACTTCCAGAAGGAGATTTTCATTTACAAGAAGAGCGAAGACTTTTTTACGTTGCCATGACACGAGCAAGAGATTTTCTTTTCCTTACTGCTGCAAGT
The DNA here is from genome assembly GCA_025449795.1 of Minisyncoccota bacterium. GTDB lineage: Bacteria > Patescibacteriota > Microgenomatia > Levybacterales > UBA12049 > JANWIQ01. The sequence goes on along the minus strand of JANWIQ010000045.1, from coordinate 5,007 downwards.
ATGTATGGGGATGGAAAAAGGGAAAGAAAATTATCTCCATATATTGCAGAGGCTGTTGGAGAAAAAGCAGTAGAAGATGCTAAAGGAAATATCGTCAGTAGCAAAGCTCAAATTACTGTGCTTGAAGCATATGCAAAAAAAATTGAAGAACCATTGCCTATTAGCCACAAGCCATATGCATTAAGTTATATTTCGTATTCACAAATTCAGACATTTGATATATGCCCGCTTCACTATAAATTAAAATATATTCTCAACATTCCTTCTCCTCAATCACCAGCGCAAGTATTTGGGACAATTCTTCATGCAACACTAAAAGATTTTTATATGCAGGCAGTCGAGGGAGAAAACCCACAAGTACATGACATAGAAAAATATTTAAAAAACCACTGGATGAGTGAAGGGTATGACGGAAAAGATCATGAAGAAGCGGCCTTTCAAAAAGGACTTACGATACTGAAAAACTATCTAGAAACAAATTATTCCCCAAAGAATTTACCCATAGCACTTGAGGTACCATTTAATATTCCTATTACTTCAACTCTTCATATTGGTGGACGAATCGATAGAATAGATAGAGTTGATGAAGAAACACTAGAAATTATTGATTATAAGACAGGAAGTAATATTCCATCAGAAAAAGATTTATTGAAGAATTTTCAGCTAACACTGTATGGACTTGCAGCATCCGAAATTCGAGATCCACTGCTCCACAGAAAACCAGAACACCTGAAGCTTTCTTTATATTATTTGGAAGACAATATACGACTTACCACAACCCGTACTCTCGAGCAACTGCAACAAGCAAAAGAAGATATTATTGCCAAAGCGAAAGAAATTTCTGAAAGTGATTTTAGGTGTGTTGGCACAACTATCTGTGCAAATTGTGAGTATAAAATGCTCTGCAAAACAAAATGATTTCCTAGGAAGAGAGTAAGCCAGATTCTGTTCTTGCCCTTCCGTAGCTTTACGCGTAGGAGGGTTTCTCTCGCAATCTATCTCAATTATGATATTTGTTCACAATTGTCCCGCCTTTGACGGGATGCCTTCGTTCTTTGATACTAGGTAAAATACGTCAACGTATCATTCGGAAGTTGCAGCAGGGAGGATTACCGCGTTTCACACCCATTCGTCTCTGTTGTTCTCAAATCCTGTCAATTCAGGATCTGTCCCCGCCGCCACATATGGGTAAAGCGATGGGGCACCAGCTATTACTAGTCGGAGCTTACGCTCCATCCCTAATTTTACGCCTGTCTGGACTTTCCTATCTCTCACCATTATGGTGAGGGATTAGCGAGTCATCTTCCTAGGATACTTGCAGTATAGCACACCTGGAAACATTTTGCAGCTTATAGTATAATTCAGCTTCTTTTATTGAGCTGGTCGAGGCTATATTCCAAAAGGATCTTTATTATTGCGGCAAGAGGAACAGCTAAAATAATTCCCAATATTCCCCATAAATGTCCCCCCGTAACAACTGCAAAGAAAATAACAAATGGAGAAAGTTTGGTAATTTTTCCCATGACTTGTGGAATAACAAAATAGTCTTCAATATGTCGCAATACAAGATAGAGCAACGCGACGACAAGTGCCCCATTAATTGGCGTAAGACCAAAGTGCACTGTACCGGTGGCAAGTACTACCAACAAGGCGACCGCACCTGCAATAATTGGTCCAACAATAGGAATTATTTCCGCAAATCCCGAAAAGATACCTAAGAAAAGAGAAAATCGTACTCCCAAAATGGTAAGAGCAACATAGGTAACCAAAGACATGAGAAATACTAAAAATATTTGTCCGCGCAAATAACTTCCAAGGACACCACTTATTTTACGCAGCAGTATTTCTATATCTACTTTGTATTCTTTTGGGACAAAAGTAAGTAATTTTTCGTAGAATGACCCACCTTCGCGTAAAAAATAATATCCGGAAACAAGAAAAATAACAATAGAAACTATTCTTGAAAGAGCTTGAGGAAGAAATGGCAAAAGAGAAGTAGTACTGCTCATTTGTGATCTTTGAATAGAATGCAAAAAGTCATATACCGTTGGCTGTATCCAACTCGGTAAGCTATTTATTTGTCCTTTCGCAGTACTAAGGAAATGATTTACAAAGCTTTGAATATCGTCAAAATCTGCAAATATTCGCTGAGTAGTAATAGTAAGCAGTGCAATAACCCCGACAACTAACAACACGTACGTTGTCGTCGCAACCAACGCGCGGGGAAGTTTCACATGTCTAGATATAAATGTAACAATCGGATTAAAAAGGTAGGCAAAAAGTGCACCCAAAACAAATGGGGACAGTACTGTCCTTTCTGCAAATAAAAACCATATAACAACGAGTCCAAAGAAAATGAAGAAAGCGCTTTTTAGCCTGATTGTCATATCTGTATTATACAGCTATTGATTAACCTTGTCATTCCCGACCTGATCGGGAATCCATTTAATGAGACCTGGATCCCGGGTCACAGCCCGGGTTGACATGCAAGCATGTCAACTGCTGGCACTTGTATATGAGCGCAGAGCATAATGCCATAAAGAAAGACTTAAAAGAAATGCTGCGATCCCAATGCAACAGGAAATAATAAATAATTGAGGACTGAGAATTCCCATAAGTACTTTTGCCGGCATCGTCATCATAACCCCAACTGGAATAACAAAGGTCAAGAGTCCCCGAAGAGGTTCTTTGTAAATATCGATAGGAAATCTGCCCATTTGACTGATATCTCGATAAAGCATAATCGCATTATCCACTTCTGTCGTAAGAATGCCCAAACATAACACGCCAATGTGAAGTGCTGCGGCAATAAGAATGGCATTCATGAGTAATACAATATATGCAATACTAGAAAAGAATGATATCCCTGGTAAACGGGCTCCAATAATAACAAGCAAAACTATATTGATAATCGTAAGAGGCATATCGAGTAAATCACTTCCCCCAAAAAGAGAACGGAATAGTACAGAAATTGGACGGACTAAATAATAATCAAAATTCCCCGACAAAACTTGCTGACGAAAACGATAGACTTCCCGAAATAAAAGCTGCGGGATGCTATCAACAAGGGCAAAAGTAAGATAAAAGAAAAATACTTGTGTTGCATTATATCCTGCCAAGGTCTGTGCCCTTCCCAAAAGGACAGATAAGAAAAAAAAGAAAAAACCAAATCGTAAAAATTTTCCTATAAGGAAAATAAGCGTACCATAACGCCACGCAAGTGTTGTCTGCAATGTATTTAAGGTAAGAAACCACCACAAACGTAAATATTTCATATGACTTTGTCATTCCCGCGCGACAGTCCACCTCTGGTGGGGGCTATAGTCCCCTTCATGGGGGAATTTACTTCTTTTTATAGATCCGGGCCAAGCCCTTGATGACTCCATTAAATGGGGTCATTTTCCTTCTGCGCTATATTGCTTTAGGCCTTTTTTCCAAAGTATTTGTACACAAAAATATAATATGATTGCCCATGCTAATGCTATACTCAGCGCCAACATTGCGCTAGATAAAGAAAGTTGACCTAAATATAATTTCATCGGCGTATAGATAAGATATGAAAATGGCAGTACAGTAAGTAATATATATAACCAATGTGGAAAAATATCCAAAGGAAAAAGTGACCCAGCAAAAAAACTAAGTAAGATATAATAAATAAATCGCGGTGCCCATGTCTCCGAACTAAAAAATCCAATAAAAGAAAGCATCATATTAATACTAAAATTAATAAAGATTGCAACGAGCATTGCAATAATAAATTCTATTGTGTTTACATAGTGTGGCGGAAAAGAAAATGGAGGATGGACGATAAGAAAAAATATGGTGATTTCAAATAGTGAAAATAAAATATTCATTCCCTTATCCCCAATATCTTTTGCAAAGTAATAGCCAATGTAATTCACGGGCCGAGTAAGATAATTCGATAAATCTCCTTGGGTAATTTCCTCTGCAACATCTGCAACACGCGTAGAGAGGACAATAGAACTTACAATGGATCCCCCTAAAATATAGGTAAGTATGGTTGGCTGTGTATATGAACCAATTACTTTTCCCTGCGGCAAAAGAGTAAGCCACAAAAAATAGGTTGTAATAAGAGAAAGAAATACACGAAATCGCCACATAACAAAATTAAGTCTGTATGCAATAGTCTGGTCCCAGGTATTTCTTGCAACTAAATAATACTTTTTCATAGAAGGCTCTAATATGTTTTGCTCAGTTATTAACAGAGGTAAAGACATCTCGAATAATATCTTCTATTGCCGGATCTTCAATCGTAATGTCTTCAACTGGAATTGTTTTGATAAGCTTAGCAATACTGTCATTTGCCCGCTTTTGTTTTGTATTTATAACAAGTCTTGGAAATTCAAAGGACATTATTTCTCCAAGACCTTCTAATTTTTTGGGGTTAATCTGGTCTTTCAGAACAACACTAATCACTTTATAGGGAGCGTGCTTTTGGACCAAGTCAGCAAGCAGTCCATCAAAAAGAATTTTGCCGTGGTTAATAATAATAACTCGCTTACAAAGTTCTTCAACATCGCCCATATAATGGGACGTAAGAATAATGGTGGCATTGTATTTTTTGTTATATTCCTTAATAAAATCGCGGAGATTTTTTTGCATGACGACATCAAGACCTATCGTTGGCTCATCAAGAAAAAGTACCTTCGGACTATGAATAAGTGCTGCCATAAGCTCCATTTTCATTCTCTGACCCAAAGAAAGCTTACGCACCTGTACATGAAGAAACTCCTCTGCGTCCAGAATGCGTGACAAATCGTGCACTACTTCTTTAAATCGAGCATCTGGCACCTCATATATCTCTTTATTTAAAAGGAGACTTTCCATACCTGGCAAATCCCACCACAATTGATTTTTTTGCCCCATGACAAGGGATATTTGCTTCAGAAACGAATTTTTTCTTTCAAAAGGAGTATATCCTAGTACAGATACTTTTCCGCTACTTGGGTACAAAAGACCAGAAAGAGTTTTGAGTGTTGTTGTCTT
>JANWIQ010000044.1 GCA_025449795.1 Minisyncoccota bacterium | reverse complement strand
CGTCAACAACACAGCAAGACACTATCTCGAAAATATTTGCCAACGAAAACTCCCTTCGTGTGTTAGCGATTGCTGAGGGAATTTCATCAGTGCCACCAATAGCTGAAGGAACGGTTCATATCGATTCATATACAGCCAATATGGTTTCTTTACAAACCACCAATCTGCATGCAGGATTTTTAGTGTTGACCGACGTTTATTACCCAACTTGGCATGTCTATATTGATGGAAAAGAAACAAAAATATATGAGACAGATTTTACTTTTCGAGGTATACTTGTGCCCGCAGGCCATCATGCGATAGTATTCAGGGATCAGATACTCTAACGCATGTTATTTAATATTGGAGCGTAGGGAATAATTTTTTCGCAGGGGATACAAGCGAACTGCGGACCCAAGAAAAAATTGATTCCCAAGCGAAAACAAGTCAACAGGACCCCTAAAATAAATTTTATGAATATTAGCATTGTTTTACCCAACTATAATGGCGAAAAATTATTGCAGGAAAATCTTCCCCGAGTGCTGGGTGCGGTAAAAGATTACAAAAAAGGAAAGGTTGAAATTGTTATTTCGGATGATGCTTCTACAGACGATTCAGTACATATTACAAAAAAATTTATTGCTTCATTAAAAAATTCAGAAGTGCAAGGAAAGTTAATAGCCAATACTAATAGAAAAGACGGAGGATTTTCCAAGAATGTAAATAGAGGAGTTAGAGTAGCAAGTGGAGAAATTATTATATTGCTTAATACGGATGTTGTCCCTTACAAAGGGTTTCTTGACCCATTGCTAAAGCATTTTGCAAATTCCAAAATATTTGCGGTTGGGTGTATGGACGAGAGTATTGAAGATGGAAAAATTGTTTTGCGTGGACGGGGAATAGGGAAATGGAAAAAAGGATTTCTTTTGCACAGTGCAGGAAGTATGGATAAAGAAAATACATTGTGGGTGAGTGGGGGTAGCGGTGCATTCAGAAAGTCTATGTGGGACCATATGGGAGGCCTGAATGAGCTTTATAACCCTTTTTACTGGGAGGATATAGATTTGTCATATAGGGCACAAAAGATGGGATTTGTGACTCTCTTTGAGAAAGAAAGCCGTGTTGTTCACGAACATAGCAAGGGGACCATAGCAACTAGCTACAAGCCCTACCATATCCAAAAAATTGTCTATCGTAATCAATTTATTTTTGTATGGGTAAATATTACCGATCCAAATCTACTTCTTAATCACCTTTTGTGGTTACCATATCATCTGGTAAATGCGGTAAAGTCATGGGATAAAGTATTCCTTATGGGATTTTTGGATGCATGCATGCGTATCCCGGCTATTATTCGTTACAGACAACAAATTAGAAAATTATTTGTTGTCTCTGATAGGCAAATCCTCAAGCAATTTGAATAATTCCAATTGCAAATCCTTCGGTAAAAGTATAAGATGCTAATTGTACCAAATTTATTCCATGATCTTCTTAATTGGCTTTATTCTTGCGGTATTTTGTGCCTTCTATGTTCCAGGAAGAGTGCTTTTGGGGAAAACAGAACTTCCATCTTTTTCAAAAATTGCTGTTTCTATTACTGCTGGTATTGTTCTTTGGGCGTTGCAAGGCGCAATTTTTGGGTATTTGCAAATTCGGTGGGCAAGCTACCTATATCTTTTACTTTTCATGGGAATGTTTATTAAGGAAGGGTATTATAGATTGCTTTGGACGAAAAAAGAATGGAAGATTGATTTTATCTCGCTTCTACTCATTTGTATTGGTGTCATTGGCCAGACTCTTCCATATGTACAGACGGGTTGGCGAGTTGTTGAGGGAATTATTTTTACCTCTCATAATCCCGAAGACCACATATGGCATGCTGCGCTTGTGAAAGAGCTTGGTACTCATTTTCCGCCAAATGAACCTGCAATTGCAGGAGTAACTTTAAAAGATTATCATTATTTCTATAATCTTGTTACTGCTGATCTTATTCGCGTATTCCATCTACCATTTTTTGCCACGCAATTTGACGGAATGTATATCCTAGCACCGATACTCCTTGGTATTATTGTATATGCTATTGCACAAAAAATTTGGCAAAGAAAGCTCTTTACATGGTTTTCCCTTTTGCTCATTTTTTTTAGCGGAGATGCTGCTGGATGGGTAATGCTAGTGATGCGACATACATTTACGTGGAGTCTCTCGTCTCTCATAAATGATGCCAGTAAATTTATGGATAGTCCTCCCTATGGATATGCAATCGTGATTGGGTTGACGGGATTGTATTTGTTGCTACAGCGTAAAAATACATTGCGAATACTTGTTCTCTGCACAATTCTTTTTGGATCCATGCTTGAGTTTAAGATATATGTTGGTATTCCTTTCCTTTTTGCATTCGGTGCATATGCAATAGGAGCCCTCACAAAAAAACAAATAACCCCTTTTATTTCATTTATAGGTGCAAGTATTTTAGCAGTTATCCTTCTCAAATTAGGAAGCTCTTCTTCTGCGGGATTAATTTTCCTACCCGTTGATATTCCTCGTGATTTCATTAATCAACCATTGCTTGAGTTAAAAGATTGGCAATTTCGGTGGATAATTTATCAGGACCATCATAGTGTGTTTCGTCTTATTCAGTATGGCGCAATGATGTCAGGCCTCTATCTTATTGTCCAATTTGGCTTGCTGCTTTTTGGTTTGCTTCCTTACCCACCTATGATAAAAAAATTGGGTTTACCAACTTCTTTATTTTTCTATGGTGGAATTCTCAGCGCATGCATCCTCGGATTATTTTTTTATCAAACCGTTGGGGGGGCAAATATTTGGGAATTTTTTCTCGCAGCAATTCCTTTACTTGCGATACTGCTTGGCCTTTCTTTGGCGATTCTTATTATTGCATATCCTGTTATGCTACAAGTAGCAATTGTCTGTATAGTAACCGTAATTATTATCCCTCAATGGTTTATTACCCTGCACGAATATATTTCTTCTGAATATTTCTCAGGATTTCATGGAATTTCCAATGCCGAGATAGCCTCATATGCTTTTCTTGCAACCAAAACATCGCCCCAAGCTACTATACTTTTTGCTAACCAAAAAACATATTCCTATGCATCTATTGCAAATTTACTTGTCAACCGCGACATTTTTCTCTCGGGGAATGGGGTAAGGCAGATTATTACGCCAGAAATTGCCAAGCGAAGAGAAGAAGTTACTTCCCTAACAAATAGTACGGATAGTCTTGAAATTTCCCAGATTCTAAAAAGTGAACATCTCTCATACGTCTATTATTATGGAAGTCCGGCTAATATACCTGCTCTAAAAGGAGCCAATCTTAGAAGAGTGTTTATAAATTCGTTTGCAACAATTTTTAAGTTAAACTAATCTATGAAACTTTCTATTATTATTCCTGTTTTTAATGAAGAAAAAACCATCCAAGCGGTTTTAAAGCGAATTGACCAATTGCATATACCGAATGTGGAAAAAGAGGTAATCATTGTAGATGATGCTTCACAAGACACAACGGGTAAAATAATAAAAGATTTTTTAATACAAAAAAGAAAACATGTTGTTTTTTTGCAACATGTAACCAATCAGGGAAAAGGCGCTGCGGTGAGGACGGGGATTGCCAGTGCAACTGGTGAATATATTGTTATCCAAGATGCAGATTTAGAATATAATCCTGAAGATATCTCCCGATTGGTAAAAGAGATAAAAAATGGACTGCAAGTCGTTTTTGGTACAAGACTCAATAGATTACCTCACTTATCTAAAGAGGAAAAACGTTTTTATTTTCTTCTTCATTACGTAGGAAATAGATTTTTGAGTTTTGCTACGAGTATTCTCTACGGGCAATGGATAACCGATATGGAAACCTGTTACAAACTTTTTCCGCGTAAAAACGTTACACAAATGAAACTACGGGCAAAAGGATTTGAGTTTGAGCCTGAAATTACCGCAAAACTTATGAAAAAAGGTTTAAAAATTAAAGAAATTCCCATTAATACAATTCCAAGAGGATATGAAGAGGGGAAAAAGCTTCATACCATACGTGATGGAACGAAAGCAGTTTGGACATTAATAAAATATCGAGTGAGTGACTAATATGATTAAAAAATTCTGGTTTGTTTATGTCCTCTTTATTCTTTTTGTCGCAATTTTTCGCCCACTGATTTTTTCCCACCAAATTCCTTTTTCTTCCAACTTATTAGCGTCATTTTTTAATCCATGGGCTCAGGAGAAATTTTCCGGTTGGGCACAGGGCATACCCAACAAGCCAGTGGGAATAGATGATTTGAGAATTTTTTATCCGCAACGTGCATTTACTATTCACATGATACAAAATCTACAAATTCCTTTTTGGAATCCATATAACTTTTCAGGCAATTACCATGCGGGACTTTCCGAGACAGCAGTATTCTACCCGTTATTTTTCTTATTCCTTTTTCTTCCTCAATTGCCTGTATGGATTATACTGCAACTTCTTGAACCATTCATTGCCGCGGTCGGCATGTATTACTTTCTTCGTCTACTTTTTAAGAGTAATATTCCTGTAGGATTTGGTGCGATTGTTTTCGGTTTTTCTCCGGTGATATTGGTGAGAATGGTGGAGGGTTTAAGCGTGGGGCATACGCTCATTTGGCTGCCGTGGGTTTTCTTTGGTATAGAGGCATATGCGCAAAAAAAGAAAATTCGCTTTCTTGTAATTACTACTTCTGCGCTGTGTCTTACATTGCTTGCCGGATGGTTTCAATATACATTTTATATTTTCTTTATTGCGTGTATGTATACTTGCTTACGCAGTTTACAAGATAATAAAGAAAGAAAAATATTTTTTTTCTTGCCCTTTTTTGTTGCTCCAATTTTGACCCTTTTTCATAGTGTTCCTGCCCTTGAAGCACTCGCTGTCTCAACGCGCGATGTATCCATAAAAAGTTTACTGGATGGACATCTTATGCCCTGGTATCATGTGCTTACTTTTTTAAGTCCTGATTTGTGGGGAAATCCGAGCACCTACATTTTTTTTGGGAAAAGTGAATACAAAGAATCTATTCTTTTTATTGGCCTTGTCCCTTTTGTCCTTAGTTTCTTTGGACTTTTTTATGGGAAAAAGGATAAACGGGTAATATTTTTCTTAGTATTTGCACTACTTGGAGTTTTGCTAGGAATTGATTCTGCTCTGTCTAGATTTTTACTAAGCTTTCCAATTCCTATTGTGTCATCCTTTTTACCCAATAGAATCTTTATTTATTCTATATTTGGATTATCTATCCTGTCTGCCTATGGCGTGTCCTATCTCTTAGAAGAGAAGAAAATTTCAAAAATGCTGATCGGAATTGTGGGCGTAGTAATGCTACTTTTTTTTACGATAATAAATGGATATGCACTCGTAGTAACTCCTATTACTCCAATTTTTTCAAAGTTGCACATTGTGGCCCCATACTTTCTGTTACAGAAATGGTTTAACTGGATGAGTTCTTACGCATTTACGAAAGATAGTGTGCAGGTAAGCGTTTTTACAAAAAATATCATCCTGCCGGATTTTCTTATTTCCCTTTTTGTGGTGGTTTTCCTTATAAGAAAAATTGCAAATAGAAAGATTTTCGTTGTAGGAATTTTTGGATTAACTATTTTTAGCCAAGTATATTTTGCCCAAAAATATATCCCATGGTCACAAAGCCAATTTGTTTTTCCATCAAATCCAGTATTTGCGTATTTGCAAACACATCAGGGATTAGGGCGTTTTATTTCCTTAGGACAAGGATATATTTCTTCTGATATTCCTCTTTTCTTTGGTTTGTATTCTCCCGATGGGGTAGGGTCTCTGTATATTAAACGGTATGGCGAATTAGTTACCTATGTGCAGCAGAAAGGAAGAAGTGCTACCCCGGTGCCACGCATAGAAATAAGGATTAATCCTACAACTACTTCGTTATTCACCAAAACTGATAGATACATGCTGCGTTTTATGCAAATTGATAGCATAAACCACGTAGTAAAATTACGTAAGGAGACCGACCCTGTTGGTATGTCATCTTATGGTACCAAAGATTTTCCGTTGGTATGGCAAAATGCTACGTGGCAAATTTTTTCGTATAAAGATGCATTACCCCATGTATTCTGGACCAACCAATATGTGGTAGTAAGAGACGACAGGCAAATACTTGCGGATATATTTGATTTCCAAAGTAGTGCCCGAAGAATTGTATTGGAGCAGCAGCCATCTTTGTCTATAAGCCCTCTCTCTACAGGATCTGTTGTGGTAAAGGAATATACCCCACAACGCATTTCTCTCCAAACGCATGCAACAGGCAATGGATTAATTTTTCTTTCAGATACCTATGCCCCTAATTTTGTGGTAACAATAGATGGAAAGCGAGGAGAAGTACTGCGGGCCGATTATGCATTTCGTGCAGTAGTAGTGCAAAAAGGGGTACACCAAATAGTGCTTTTTTACCAAGACTCTAAGGAGACATGGGCATTTTTTATAAGCGGCCTTATGCTTGTAGCTCTGCTTGTTGGCTTATATCGTCTTCGCCGACTCTTGTAAACCTATCCAATAGACCCAACCAAAAATTACGACTGTTATTGCGCTGATAGCCCAGCGGAAAATTGTACTGTATAAAATTTGGTAAAAGAAAAATGCAGGGAAGTATGTGGGATACCAAGAATAAAGGAGATTACTCATGTGAAGAAAAATAAATAAGCAAAAAATAACGCAATACATTGTGTTTTTCTTGGTTAGCGCAATAACAACTGCGAATAAGGGAAAGAAAGGGTACATATATCTATCATGCATGTTAGGAAGAAAAAGAAAAGTAATAAGGGCAACAAGGGAAAAAAGTAAAAATATATTTTTTTGCGTTATCAATTTTTTAATACGGGTTACCTGCAAAAACATGAGCGGTAGAGAAAAAATAGCAAAAAGAATATATCCCCATGTGTGTAAAGATATTCCCCAAAATAGTTGATTTACTACGGGAATATTATTTCCATTGCATACGGCGGGAAAACACGTTGCAGCCCACCAGAAATTAAAAGCGGCAACAGTAATATTCTGCAATTCACCTTGGGTAATAATGGGAAGTTGCGTCATAAGCCAGGCAAGAGGGGAATGGGAGACAGGAATTGTAGCAAGTAATATGCCGCCAATACTTACTAGTACGCCAATGAGTATTGGAGTAAGTTTCTTTTTGTTTTGAAAAAAGAGGAAAATCAGATAGAAAGGAAGAAAAGGAAGTAAGGATAGCTTAATATAAAGGGATATTGCAAAAGAAAGCATAGAAAGAATCGGGTGATGCCGAAATGCGAAGAAAAGTGCAAGCAGAAAAAAGAAGTTATTTATAGAATCCATTTGTCCCCATATGGCGCTGTTATAAAATATGACCGGATTAAAAAGAATAAGAGAAGCTGCCATTAATCCCCTTTTTCTTCCAACCTCTTTTGCCACAAGGAGAAAAGCAACTACTCCCATAAGCATATCTGTTATAAGCGGCGGGGATTTCATAAAAATGTGCTGTAAATAGGTGTTAACCCACGTAAGACTTCCCGCAGTTGTATGCGTAAGGCGTGCAAGTATTCTTCCTGTAAGGATATAGGATTCATAAGCGCCGGATAATACATACAAAGATCCCGGTGGTTGATTGTTGGGGAATGAGATGGAGACAGATAAATGTTTTGTTGTATAGGTATCGGCATAAGAATAGACATGGGCTATTCTTGCCCAGTCTTCGTATCTCGTAAGGTCTCCGTTGTTGCCAAAAGCCAGAGTCCAGTGGATAAGCAGAATTCGGACAATGAGTGCGCCAAGGAATATGGCACCAAGAAAATAGGGAAATTTATTTATCTTCCTTTTCACTTTTACTATGATACAATAAGAAAATAAACAACTACAATATGAAAAAATGGATACCTTTTATCCTAATTCTTCTTATTGCTGCATTCCTGCGATTTTATCAGCTAGGCGTAAATCCACCCTCTCTTGACTGGGACGAGGCCGCATGGGGATATAATGCATACAGTATCGGTATTAATGGGCACGATGAATTTGGAAGGTTTTTGCCACATGATTACCTGGAGTCCTTTGGAGATTTTAAACCTCCCGTATACGCCTACATAGATGTAATACCAGTGAAATTGTTTGGGCTAAATGCTTTTGCAACTCGTTTTCCCTCGGCTTTTCTGGGAGTTATTACTATTGCAGTCACGTACTTTCTCACTAAAAGGATATTTTTCCGCGCAAAGGAAAAAGAAGCATATGCACTCTTTGCTTCTCTTTTTCTTGCTGTTTCCCCTTGGCATATTATGCTTTCCCGTGCAGCCTTCGAAGCAAATGTAGCCACTTTTTTTATCATTACGGGTGTATGGCTTTTTCTTGCTGCTATGCAAGAGAAAAAATGGCTGCTGCCTTTATCGGCAATCTCCTTCGTGCTTTCGGTCTATACCTTTAATACTGCGCGAGTGGTAGCGCCTCTGTTAGTCGTTGTGCTGGGATTATTTTTTCTCAAGAAATTATGGGAGAGAAAAATGGTTGTTTTGATCTCGATGATAGTCGGTGTATTACTACTTCTCCCCACGCTCCACTTCCTTTTTTCCAAGCAGGCAGGTCTTCGATTTCAGGAGGTAAATATTTTTTCTGACGTTTCGGTGATTAAGACCATTAATCAGGAGGGAGCAAATGACCACAATGCATGGTGGTCAAAAGCGATCCATAACAGGCGGTTAGTATTTAGCGTGTTGTATGTGCAACATTATCTGGATAACCTTAGTCCAAGCTTCTTATTTATTTCAGGAGACGGTAACCCTAAGTTTTCGATACAAGACGTGGGGCAGTTATACATATGGGATTTGCCATTCTTTGTTATTGGCGCCTTTTTACTTTTTCGGAAAAAAGAAGGCAAGTGGTGGATTATTCCATTATGGTTACTGTTGGGAATAGTGCCTGCGGCAACGGCCAGAGAAACGCCACATGCACTCAGGATAGAAGCAACGCTTCCTACATTTCAGATACTTGTTGCGTATGGTTTTTGGCAAGCGATACTTTTTCTTCGCCAAAAGATTTCCTACCCGGTTGTCAAAAAATTACTTATTCCCGTACTACTGGTTGTACTTTTGGGTAATGTAGCATACTTTTTCCATGGGTTACTTACCTATTATCCCTATAAATATTCTGGAGATTGGGAATATGGTTACGCACAATCTATTTCATATGTGAAGACTGTCCAACAAAACTATGACCAAATTCATGTGACCCAAGGGCTGGGAAGGCCATACATATACTACTTATTTTACCTGCAAATTCCCCCGGCAACATTTCGTCAGACTTCCCTCATTAGTCGGGATGTTTTTGGATTTGTAAATGTAGCAAGAGTCGGGAAATATTATTTTGATAAATCTATGCCAATTGAGAAAAATTCGCGCATTCTTTATATTGCTGTTCCTAATGAAGTGCCAAATAATGCAAAAATACAGAAGAATTTTTACGCACTCAATGGCGATGCCGTATTGGTAGCATATACGTTATGAAATTTTCAATTTTCAATTTTCAATTTTCAATACAAAAAACTACAGCAGTATTAATTTTTATCCTTCTTGTCGCCGTACTACTGCGGTTTTGGCAGCTAGCACAAATTCCTCCTTCTCCTGATTGGGATGAAGCAGCGATTGGATATGATGCATACTCAATTATCCACACTGGGCGTGATGAATTCGGCATCTTCTTGCCCCCTGTGCTTAGGTCATTTGACGATTATAAACCGGCTTTGTATGCATACCTTACTATTCCTTCGGTACTTGTTTTTGATGTGACAACCTATGCAGTGAGATTTCCTTCAGCGGTTTTTGGTGTCCTCACTGTCCTTATGACCTATTTTTTTGTGAAGGAATTGACGAAAAGAGAGGATGTGAGTTTGTTATCTGCTTTTCTTATGGCGATTTCCCCATGGAGCATCCAATTTTCCCGTGTGGGATTTGAATCCAATGTGGGAGTAGGACTGAATTTATTGGCAGCGTATTTCTTTATAAAAGGCCTCAAGAAGCCGTGGATGCTTTCGTTATCAACAGCTTTTGCAGCACTTGCTATTTATGTCTACCAAAGCGAAAAAGTATTTACGCCGCTTCTTATGCTCATGCTTATTTGTGTGTATCTAAAGGATATTGTGAAAGTAAAAAAGGTCTATATCGCAAGTGCAATTCTTGTTGGGCTTATCGTTGCTATCCCTATGATGAATTATATTATTACCAATAAGAATGCATTATTGCGTGTACAAGGCACGCTATCCTTTTCAGACCAGACACAATTCTTAAAAGATAACGTAGGAAGGCTGCAACTTGACCAAAAAAACCATGATGTAATTGGATATGTCCTAGATAATCGCCGGTTGGTATACGCAAAAGCAATTGTGTATGGGTATTTATCACACTACAATCTTAATTGGCTTTTTATTGAAGGCGATATTTCTCGCCATCATGCACCCAATATGGGACTGATGTATCTTGTTGCTTTGCCGTTTTTTCTTTTTGGTCTTTTCGCTTTAGCATGTAACAGATTGCCCTTTGAATTATCATGGAAATCCCGATGGACACTTCTTGCTTGGTTTTTGATTGTGCCCATACCAGCCTCGGTTACCAGCG
The DNA here is from genome assembly GCA_025449795.1 of Minisyncoccota bacterium. GTDB lineage: Bacteria > Patescibacteriota > Microgenomatia > Levybacterales > UBA12049 > JANWIQ01. Next base: position 613 of record JANWIQ010000044.1, on the reverse strand, counting down.
GTGTACCTCATGCGGTGAGGACGCTTAATTTCTTGCCTATTGTAGAAATTGTGGTTGCAATAGGAATCGTTACCTTCCTTGGTTGGGTAGTATCACACGCGCTTTGGAAAAAAGAAAAACCTTTTAGAAGTTTGGCAATTGTGCTTCTTATCGCAGTATATCTTGGGAATTTTGCGTATTATTTTGACCAATATTTTGTGCAATACAACTATTATGATTCGCAGGACTGGCAGTATGGCTATCAACAAGCGGTCGTAAAAGTGGAGCAAATTGGTGGTAAATACCACAAAATAGTGGTTTCCGGGAAAGCGCCGCTAGATAAGTCGTATATGTTTTTCCTTTTTTACCTTAAGTATTCGCCTGCGGAATACCAGAAGGTGGGGAAATATTCCTCGGGTGGTTTTGCAGAAACGCATGCATACGGGAAATACCAATTTCATAACATCAATTGGGGCGTAGAATCCCAAGAAAAGAATGTGCTCTTTATTGGTAATCCAGATGAGTTTCCGGCTAATGTTAAGCCAATTGAAGTAATTAAGGCAATAAATGGTACGCCGGTTATCTATATTGTTGGGACATAAGCTATGAAAAAATCTACCATATCGGTTGTATT
>JANWIQ010000043.1 GCA_025449795.1 Minisyncoccota bacterium | reverse complement strand
TTTGGTGAATATTTAATGGCATTGGTAAGCAAATTTGCCAGGACCTGCCAAAGGCGTTGCTTGTCTACAAAAACCTCAACAGATGAAGGACCTCGAAATGTAATCGTGTGCTTTTTGGTGGTTGGTTGGATATCTTCTACTGTCTCTCTAATAAATTGAGAGAGATTGATGTGCTCCTTGTGTAAATCCAGCTTTCCCAACTGAATTCTAGTGACGTCGAGAAGATCGTTTACCAGGTTAATCATTTCTTTTATCTGAGTATCCATTTTTTGCAGAAGATACACCGCTTGTCTATTCTTTTTAGGAATTTTTTGCGCTAAAAGTTGATTAAAAATACTTATGGAGGTGATAGGAGTTTTTAGTTCATGACTTGCCAAGGAAATAAAATCATTTTTCTTTTGTTCGAGGAGAGTTCGCCGTCTAAGCTCGCGCATAATAATGACATAGACAAATATAAGCAGAAACAAATTAAAAATTGCAGAGAGAAGAATAATGGCATACATATGCTCGATGCTTATCGCAAAAGCAGCACGATTATTGCCTGCAAGGATAACTCTTTGGTGTGGCGAAAGGCGAATGTGTTGGTAGGTTTGGGTGATGAGGTTTTGGTCTTCTTGGATATGATGGATAACAGTAAAAGAAGTAAGTGCATCGAGGAAAATAAAAATAGCAATAACAAGAAATATGAAAGGAATATATTTTCCCAAATTGCTAATCATATTCTTACTGAGTTGTGGATAGCTTCTCGTATTTGCCAAGATATATAAATAAAATCGTGTAACAACTTTGTAAGTAATATGAGAAATTAGCTTGTGATGGTTGCATTGCTGCATAGGTATGATACGATAAAATTGTGAGAAGCAAGCACATTATTTTGACAGGAATATTTCTTCTTTTTCTCTTTGGCATGTATCGCATTCATCAGGTAGGAATGTCCTCACCTTCTTCTGTACAACATGTTTTAGGGACGGCAATTACTGATGTGCCGGCAATACCAAGTACCTGTCATGAGAAAGATGGGTTGCCAGACCCAACATGTACGCCAGGATCTACCAATTTTGCAGTGACACAAGCAAATATCGCTGCTACTATTTGTACCAGTGGGTATACGAAGACAATACGTCCGCCGGTGAGCTATACCCAAAGCCTGAAAAAACAGCAAATTATTGCCTATGGATATGTAGACAAGAATTTTGGTGATTACGAAGAAGACCATCTCATTTCCCTGGAGCTTGGGGGTAATCCAACAGACCCAAAAAATTTGTGGCCAGAGCCCGGCGCATCCCCTAACCCAAAAGACAGTATAGAAAATATATGTCACCAAAAAGTTTGTGATGGGGAAATCGCACTTGCCACAGCGCAAAAAGAAATCGCCACTGATTGGAAAACTGCATGCCAATAAAATTAGTGCCGGATTGCTTCTTGCGATACCTTACCGACCGTACTACACTAAAACACGCCTATGTGTGGTATTAGCTGCATAGTTAATCAGGAGAAGAAAGTAAGCATGCCTACACTTTCTTCCATGACCTTATCTCTTACGCATCGAGGCCCTGATGCCCAAAAATGGCGTCTTCTGGACAAGGGGAAAATCGGTATCGGAAATACCAGGCTAAGCTTGGTGGATCTTTCTTCCAATGGAAATCAACCAATGGAAAAACATGGTCTTACGATTTCTTTTAATGGCGAAATATATAATTATCAAGAGATTCGTGCACTGCTTGAGGGAGTCGGATTTACCTTTCACACAACTTCAGATACAGAAGTACTTCTTTCTGCCATTTTCCATTGGGGACTGGAAAAAAGTTTGGAGCTTTGTAATGGGTGCTTTGCCTTTGTGCTTTTTGACAGTGTACAAAAAAAATTATTTGCTGTGAGAGATCCAATTGGAGAAAAATATATTGCATACACCTATGCGTCCAACGGAGATATCGTATTTGCGTCAGAAATTAAAGCGCTTCTCAAACACCCTTTCGTAAAGGCAAAACCAAATGTGCAACGGTGTATCTCATTGTTGTATATGAGTATGCATGCCCAGCAACAAGAAACTTTTTTCGAAAACATTTTCTATATTCCCCCGGGACACTACATGACTATTGATATGGAGAAAAAAACAAAGCCACGTCTTCACCCATACTGGACGATAGATGCCATCTCCCAGCAAAAATATACAAAAAAAGATCTTCCTGATTTAGAGACGCATTTTCTTGACCTACTTTCCGATTCGGTACGCCTTCGCATGCGAGCGGATACACACATAGGAAGTATTCTTTCCGGCGGCCTCGACAGTAGCTTTATTACTGCACTTGCGGCCCACACAACTTCGTATCCAATTTCCTGTTTTACCACAGGATACAAAGGGATACAAAACGACGACCTATTTTACGCGAGGCTTCTGGCAAAAAAAGAGCATATGCGCCTTACGGAAATACAGCCAGCATACGTGCCATCACGAGAAGAGATTTTTGAAATCACCAGACATTTCGAGGAGCCAATCATAACAAAAGTCTATTACTCGATGTATCAAAATTACAAAAAAGTGCAAAGCAAAAACATAAAAGGAGTTATAAATGGACAAGGGGCAGATGAATTCTGGTTGGGGTATATACATGCAGACCCTCTGTATGGGCTGCCAAAAAAAATGTACGCTTTCGATGCATTCACGAAGTATTGGTTTGAGAAAGCACATTGTACACCCTACCTTGCGCCGTCAATGAAAAAAAGAGTAATTGCCAGTATAGTAGGGGTCCTTCAACAGAATTATCACCTTGCTTCTGAGAATTTATTTTCCTTGCAAGAGCTTTCCATAAAAACGCATTTAGCAGCTATACTCCATGTAGAAGATGCCTTATCTATGGCTCACGGAGTAGAAGTGCGATTGCCCTATCTCGATAAACGGCTTATGGCATTTGCCCTTTCTATTCCGCCACATTTAAAAGTGGCAGACAAGCGAGAAAAGTACATAAATAGAATAGCAGCGAAAGGCATTCTGCCTACAAAACTTATTAGTAGGAAAAAGCAGGGATTTCCCATTCCACCACTTACCTATGATACAAGTTTTGAAAGCCTATTTTCCCAAGAAGAACTTTTTTCCTCAGAAATCTTGAGGAGTATTTTTTCGAAAAATGCTCTAGAGAATATGGCAACAAAACTTCATCCTGCAACAAGATGGTATCTCTATGCAATTGCGATTATGGAAAAGACGTTTTTCCGTTAAAGAAAATGTAAGTTAGAAAATACAAATGTCCATGTAAAATCCTCCTTTCCTACTTTAACAGTAACAAGAGAAGGACAAACTGTCAATACTCTGCCTGCTACCATTGTTATGTTGGCAATTCTTCCAATTATTGGTATAATTCTTGCTGTAGTTGCGGGCGTAGTTCATCGGCTAGAATGCTTCCTTGCCAAGGAAGATGTGGAGGGTTCGACTCCCTTCGCCCGCTCTCGTCTTTCGCCAAGGCTTCAGAACGATTCGCTTTGGTGAAAAAAGAAGGATCCCTCGAGCCAAGAAATTACTATATAAAGAAATAGTCACGCACATACCTTATGAGACAACGATTCAATCCCCACAAAATTCGTGGAAAAAAACACTTCCCTCAAAAACGTCCTACTGTGGGAGAAGCAGAACTCCGCGCAGCAATTGCAGCAGTAGAGGTGATAAAAAAAGATCAAACTCTGGCACCAAAGCAACCCAAGATAGTCACTGGGCAATTTAATGAGTTTCCTCTCTCGCAAAGGCTTCTGGAAAATATTCAGGCAAAGGGTTATACCACGCCAACGCCTATCCAAGAGCAAGCGATTCCTCTTATTCTTTCGGGCAGGGATGTTATTGGTATTGCCAGTACCGGTACCGGTAAAACAGCGGCTTTTCTTATCCCACTTATAGAAAAAGTATTGCAACACACTGCAGAACGTGTGCTGATTATTGCGCCAACACGCGAGCTTGCGCTCCAGATAAAAGAGGAATTAAAAGCATTTTCCAAAGGTCTTGGTATACACAGTGTGCTTTGTATCGGTGGTACGAGTATTAATGCACAAAAAGGAGAACTCAAGCGCTATCCGCATTTTGTGATAGGTACTCCTGGGAGATTGAAAGATTTACTGCAAGAAAATGCTCTGAGACTTTCTGAATTTGGAAATGTGGTTTTGGATGAAGCAGACAGAATGGTAGACATAGGTTTTATTGCAGACATAAAGTATTTTATATCTCTGCTTCCCCAGTATCGCCAATCACTTTTCTTTTCTGCGACTGTGCCGCCAAAAGTCCAGGAAATTTTACGTGCCTTTGTAAAAAATGCCACGACAGTAACCGTGAAGGAACAAGAAGCAGTGGAAAATATTCAACAAGATGTTGTCCAGGTTGAGCCGGGAGAGAAAAAGATAGATACGCTGCATAATTTGCTTGCATCTGCTGGATTTGAGAAGGTCATTATTTTTGGCCGGACGAAATGGGGTATCCAAAAGCTAACGAATGAGTTGCAGCGGCGAGGTTTTCGTGCGGGTGCCATACATGGAAATAAAAATCAAAATCAGCGCCAACGAGTACTGCAGCAATTTAAAAATAATGAAATACAGGTACTACTCGCAACAGACGTGGCCTCCCGTGGCTTAGATATTCCCGATGTCTCGCATGTCATTAATTATGATATGCCGGCAACCATGGACGACTACACCCACAGGATTGGTCGTACCGGGCGCGCAAATAAAAAAGGTGTCGCCCTCACCTTTGTAGCATAAGCTTGACAAATATCCTATAATAGTATATACTCCCCTTCTGTAATCGTGCCTAGGTACGACTTATAAAAATATGTTTCCCCAAATCGTTAGTACTATTTTGATTTTTACTGTGCTTGCCACTGGTCCCCTGGCTGTGGCACAACAAGCAATGGTAAATTCGCCTGTGGGAGCAGTACAGACGCTCTACCACAAAGCGTATTCACTCGCCGACAGGTATGGCAATTCCTATGTCAATACTGTTTTTGCAGATAATATTTTGCTTACCTTGGCCTATATGCGTGGTGCTGCCAAAGAAAATGAGCATGTGGATTGGAAAGCGGTGAAAGAAGACTTTACCTACACGATGCAGCTTACCCCTGGGCAAACCTTTGCTTTCCACGATGCGCTTTTGCCCCAGTATGAGGGGAAAGTTATTGCAACTACCAATGCCCATTTTACTTCCCAAGAAGGATTTGAGTCTGATGGGTGGCTCGTTGGAGATGGCGTATGTCATTTAGCTTCTTTTATGAATGTAGTTGCCAGGGGAGCTGGCTTGGATGTCCTATCCCCTACGCCGCATGATTTTGCCGTTATCCCTGATGTACCAAGACAATATGGTGTTGCTATCTACTATATGCCACAAGAGCCAGACAGTAGTGCCGAGCAAAATTTGTATATTACCAATACCTTTGCTACACCGATATCTTTTATCTTTTCCCACACTGGAGACACGCTCACCATTGCCGTAGAAAAGAATAGATAAACTCCTTTACAATTTTACGGGTCTATATTACCCTACATATGTGAGGGAAAAAAAGCTTCGAAAAGTTCGTACGGTTAGGTACTATCTTAAGCGTTTCTTTATCAGTATTTGCTCTGTCACTATTATTGTTATGTTGGGAGTGCATTTCTTCTCTTCCCAACCTCGCTTTTGTGCAAATTCCATAAGCTGCATTAAGGATTTGTCAGGAAAATCACAGCCAAATCTTATCGCGACATTTGAAGGAAGAAAAATCCTTATTCCCCATATGCTGCTTGCTCAGAGCTCTTTGCATACTGCGGTTTTGGGTGCCTCTGTTACGCCGGGGAAAAAACATATTTTTGTTGACCTTCCAACGCAGACGCTCTATGCCTATCAAGGAAAATCATTGGTAATGAAAACGCTTATCTCAAGCGGCAAATGGCATCCGACGCCAGATGGAGATTTTTATATATGGATAAAGCTTCGTTATACCAGAATGACCGGAGGCAGCGGGGATGATTTTTATGATCTGCCGAATGTCCCGTATGTAATGTTTTTTGCCAACGCAGATGTGCCCGAGGCAGCAGGATTTAGTCTGCACGGTGCATATTGGCATAGTAATTTTGGCCATCCTATGAGCCATGGGTGTATCAATATGCGTATTGCCGATGTGAAAGCGTTGTATGACTGGGCAAGTCCAACAACAACAGGAGAGACGACCTATGCAACCAATACAGATCCGGGTACAGAAGTTACCATAGTTGGCAGCGCGCCGGGAGTGACAACAAATTAATATATGAATACAGTACTTTCGCGGGAATTGGAGACTTTATTTTTTATCCTTATTGCAAGTGCCATAGGGTTATATGCTGGGTTGCATATCAAATTGCCTGGAAAATTTAATTCTGTGCCGGTTATGACCGTCCTTCCCCACACGCTTCCCACCAACCCGACGGTTACCCCACTGGTTACCTCGCCAATTCCAAAAGTTACCACAACCTTTTGGACTTCCTCAGACGGAGTAGAAAAAATCACCATGAAGACAACGGCAAATTATAATTTGTCTACAACCTATGCTTTTACTCTTACCAATACGACAACCAACATAGATACTCCCCTTTTTACCCAAACTATTTCCGGGGTAAGCAGTATGTCTATTCCCTTTAATGTATTTTCGTCTGACAATAGCTATTTTTTCCTAAAAGAGACCATTGGGAATGCTGTCCACTTTTTGGTATTTCGTACAAATGGGGAGATATTTCCAACAGGAGAAAAATATCTTGATATGCTGCCACTTTTTGCTGCATACACCAGTACCTATGCGATTGCAGATGCGACTGGGTGGGCGTCTCCAGATTTGCTTGTAATGAATACCACAAAGCAGGATGGCTCCCAAGGGCCATCTTTTTGGTTTGAAGTTTCCAGTAAGAGCTTTATTCCCCTAGCAACACTTTTTGAATAATAGTAGTTTCTCTGAATTTTATCTTTTCCTATGGTATAATTTAGCCACAGTGCTGGATCGTCTAATGGTAGGACAACGGACTTTGGATCCGTTTATTCTGGTTCGAATCCAGGTCCAGCAGCTCGTCTTTCGCCAAGGCTACAGAACGATTTACTGTATACTACGTATATATACTTTATCTAAAGTCTGGATCAGGGAAAGCATTTGTCTATAAAAGACTAGTAGCGTTGGTGAAGGATAAGCTTTTGACACCGTAGGTGCTCTGAAGCTTCAGCGAAAGACACCAGGTCCAGCAGCAACAAGGCTAAATTAAGATGAAACCCCTCAATCTCTTAAAATCTCGAGGCTATTTAGTTCGATTCCAGGCTCGCTAATTCCTTATGATCTGTCCAAAAATCGTCTATTTTACATCTAGCCATGCATAAAATGCACATCACCATTATGCATTTTAGTGTTAAAATGCATATTGACAATATCCAAATTATGAGTAATACTGTATATATGTTGAAGCGAATTATTGAAGATGAAGTGCAAGAATATCTCAAATCAGATGGTCATAAAATATTTTTTATTTGGGGACCACGACGATCAGGAAAAACGACAATATTGAAAGATATTGCTTCAAAACGGTCTCTTCCTATATTTAATTTTGACTTGCTTTCAGATCGCGAACCATTTGTCTCCACAAGGGATGCTCTTGAAAAAATAGTATCAACACATAAGGTTATTCTTATCGATGAAGTACAAAATTATCCTGAAAGTACTGTTGCTTTAAAGATTCTTCATGATGAATTTGATGTAAAAATCATTGCCACAGGAAGCAGTGAATTGCGACAGAAATCTAAGGATTTTGATACACTTGCAGGCAGATACACAGAAAGTTTTTGCTTGCCTCTTTCTATTGATGAAATTGAGAATAATACATCAATCAAAGCATATGAAAAAGATAACTTTGAGAAAAAATTAGCTCATCAGTTACAAATATTTGGTTCTTACCCAGAAGTATATGCACAAATACATCTTTCTGAATCAGAAAGAATTGATCTATTGCAAAATATTCTTGATGCATATGTCCTTAAAGATATTGTGAATATTTATGAATTGAAAAATGAGAAACTGGCAAAGGATATTCTCACTAAAATAGCATTACAAATAGGATCAGAAGTCTCTCTGAGAGAATTAGCAGCAAGTTTAGGAGCGAATGCTACTACTGTAGCAAACTATATAGAGATTTTTATTAAAAATTATATTCTTATTCCACTCCCTTCTTTTAAAACAAATGCAAGAAAAGCAGTTTCTGAGAATAGGAAATTATATTTTTATGATTTGGGTATTAGGAATATTCTCGTCAAGGATTTCAGAGAGCTAGAATTACGTCCAGATAGAGGGGGAGTTTTTGAAAATTTCATTATTTCTGAAATAGAAAAGAAAAAAAGGAATGTTAATGCTAAGCAAACAATGTACTTTTATAGGGAATATGGTGGACAAGAGATAGATCTTATACTGGAGGATTTTAAAAAACGTTATATGTGTATTGAAATGAAAACGAATAATAACGGAGGCAATAAAGAATTTTTCCCACTTCCTCATTCATTCACGACAATAAACATGACTAATTATTTCAAAGAAATACAGAACTTATTTTCTATATAAATTATTTGTATTAGATTATTTTTTAAATGTCATTTCACCTGAATTATGTTTAATCCGAGTTCTTTTAATTTCTCATAGGTTTTAATAAGTGAAGGATAAATTTGGTTCTACCTGAGGGAAAGCTCACCAGTTCGTCTTTCGCCAAGGCTACAGAACGATTTACTGTGTACTACGTATATATATTTTATCTAAAGTCTGGATCAGGAGAAGCATTTGTCTATAAAAGACTAGTAGCGTTGGTGAAGGATA
>JANWIQ010000042.1 GCA_025449795.1 Minisyncoccota bacterium | reverse complement strand
TCCAAAGAAAACCGATGGACTAGTTGATCCAAATCTGTTTTGTTGTCCCAAAAAATATCAACTCTATTTTCTTTAGAAAGGCATTGGGCAATGGTCATCATGTATTTCTCTCCGCCGCCTAAATCATCGATGTATGGATCGTATATTCCTATCCTCACAAAGCAATTGTAGCATGTCTTTGACAAGGTTTTAAAGAATGTGTATGATTGTCATATGAATTTCAATCAGCTTCCTGGACAAATAGGCTTATATATTTTACTTATTGCGCTTCTCGTACTCAATGGCTACGCGCTTTGGAAAGCGGCAAGAGACAACCAACGGAATTGGTTTGTCGCTATGCTCGTTATCCATGGCACAGGAGTACTTGAAATTGCTTATTTATTTTTCTTCGCAAAGAAGAAGGTAAAACTTGACGACCTCAAATTTTGGGAAAAATAATTACTTTTGTTGTAACTCCCATAATTTCGCATACGTAACAAACATACTGAATGCTTGATACATACTTTCAATAAGCCCCATGGTTCCTGCCTTGTAACCTTCCTGAGAAATATAAGAACCCCAAAAGGCAGTAAGCATGACCCGAGGGAATCTCCACAGCGTCATCTTGGGATGGTGGGCATCCAAGCGTAATTTTGCTTCGGCGCTTGACCATGTTATGGTTTTCTCAAGCATTGAGGAGAGGTTGCGATGGGTATAGTGCAACAACAATCCCTGTAATTCTCCAATTTTCCCGTCAACACGTGGACTTTCGTGCAATGCACCATACCATTCCTTTAAATTGGGCTTTCTAAACAAACGTTCTAATTTTTCTATCTTTGGCCATGGGTGATTGCCCAAGTAAAAATTCTGCCTTTGTAGTTTGTACGCAACAAGACGGTCTTCAGTCTCTGGTCTTTGGTCGCTAGTCACAGATTTAATCTTATTAGCTAACTCAGAAGAAACCCGTTCATCCGTGTCAACATATAGCACCCATTCACCCTTGGCTTGAGCTAATCCAAAGTTTCTTTTTTCAGCAAAGCTTTGTGCGGAATTCTCAATTACCCGTGCTCCTAACCTTTTCGCCAATTCTCGCGTCCTGTCTGTAGAAGCATCATCCACCACAATAATTTCATCGGCAAAATTAACAGATTCTATACAATCTGCCAAAAGTTCCTCCGCATTCTTTGCAATAATAATGACTGAGAGACTATTGTTAAATTGTTTCATTGCTAAATTGTTAATTTTTGGTTAGTAAATTTAATTAAGGAATTTAATTCTTTAGGCAGCTTGTTAAGCTCCTGAAGAATATATTCGTATTGTTCCTTTGTAAGTAATTTTCTCACTTTAGATTTTTCATTCCAATCTAATGATTCTTTAATTGAACCATAACTGTAACGATAAAAGTTTATTTTATCCTTTTTTGTATATCTCCCAAACCCTTCTGCAACGTTTGCTGCTATAGAATCTATTGATCTAACAAATTGCATCCCTACTGTTTGTTTTGCAAAATAATTCCAGGATATAATGATTTCCCAGATATAATTGGATAAGCGAAATGCAATCTTATACGAATTTATATCATTTAGCTTCAGGTAATTACTCATAACAATTTATCACTTTGGCAATTTAGCAATTTATTTCTCGAAATACGTTCCTTTTCCAAATCTTCCCAAATAAAAATCCTGTATTCCTTTTTTCTGCATGGGGCGGCCAAAGAGAAGATACCGGATGCTTTGACGGATAAGCGCTAGCTTTGAACGTAAAGGAGCATAAGCCATGCCAAAAAGCATTTGGTTGCGGGTAAGAAAATAATCTTGTAATGCATTTCCAGATCCTCCCGATGAAGCTGCATTTAAATGCCAAATAACTGCTTGTGGCACATACCATATTTCGTATCCTGCTTGCTTTGTTTTTTGGCAAAATAACGCATCTTCATAATACATAAAGCCTCTATCATCAAATAGCCCTACTTTTTCCAAAACTTCCTTTTTAATAAGCATGCAGCAACCGCTCCCAAAATCAATCTTTTCTGGCGTATCGTATTGTCCTTTGTCTACTTCATCTACTCCCCGATGTACGCTTTGTACATTTGCCCAGTCAATATGCCCTCCTGCATACCAGAATACTTTCCCAAGTTGGTCTTTATTGTACCTGTCTTTATGAAATTCATATCCTTTTGCAAAATAAATTTTTGGCACTGCTATACCAATGGCAGGATTTTTTTCACTCAGTGCAAAAAGATTTTTTACTGCATGTGGGTCAAGCGTAGTATCGTTATTAATAACTAACACGTAATCAGCACCATGGACAAGAGCATATTCTATTCCAACGTTATTCCCACCGGTAAACCCAGTATTTTCCTTGTTATATAACACATGGATATATTCTTTCTTTTCTTTTGTAGGCAGCCTAAACGGCTCTTGTGAGGCATTATCAACAATAACAATATCAAGGCTAAATCCTTCTTTTTTTAGCTCCTGCATTGAAGTAAGCCAGGCACTAGTTACTTCGCTTTTGTTAAAATTTATTGTGACAGCCCAAATTTTTTTCATGGGGTAAGGTTATCCTATCTTTCTCTTCGTTTTCAATAACATTTTCTTAAGCGGATTCTTCTCATTGAAAATTTCTGAAGTAGTAAACCAATACTTACTCTCTTTTCCAATTGCTTGTACTGTTTTTTCAACTTCGCCTAAACTAACGTCCTGCTGTGTGAATCCTTTTTCTTCCCAAATATATGCAAATACTGCCAAATGGTATGCGGCCATCAGGAGCGAAAGAACCAAACCATGTAATCCATCCCTATACCCTTCCCGCGCAAAAAATCTGCTCATAAATTCCCGCGCCGGAAACCATACTACGTCAAGGGGAGAAAAAATATATCCCTGCGAGACCTTATCCAATGCTTCATTTTTTGCATAGACAAGAAGATTGCGAGAGATAAATTGCTGAATAGAATTAATATGGTCATGCAAAAGGTCTGTGTGTACATATGCCTTTTCCCCATCCACCTCTATATCTTCATGCACATGTGCTTTTGTATATCTCCCTTTTCCTGTCTTAAATAAGCGCAGGTGATAATCTGGATACCACCCAGTGTGTTGGATCCATTTCCCAAAAATAATATTCTTTCTCGGAATCCAGTAGCCAATAATTTGGCCATTGGCCATTGGTCTTTGGTCTCTAGTCACCTGCTTTATTTCTTCTGCCAACTCAGGGGTTACCCGTTCATCCGCATCAAGGCTAAGCGTCCAATCTTTTGTTGCTTTTGAGAACCCAAAGTTTTTTTGCCTATCGATATCAAGTGGGTTATTTTTTTGGGAAAAAACCTTATTGGTAAATTTCTTTGCAATAGATGCAGTTTTATCACTAGAATCATTATCAACAACGATAATTTCATCCGCAAAATCTTTTACTGAATCGAGTGCATCAGCAATTGTTACTTCTTCATTATATGCGGTAATTACGACAGATACTGTACTCATATTGCAGGTTCCTTTGCAAATTGTCTTTTCATGAGCGCAATGTCACTGAGCAATTCGTCTTTTGCAAGCAAAAATATCATTCCCACATAGACTCCTCCTCCTAATAGTATCAAAATAAGAAGACTTATGACTGTTGGGGGAAGAATATGCAGTAATCCTTCAATACTGAGGACCATAACAAGAGAGGATATCGTAGGTTTTATTGTTGGCTTCAGAGAGAATGGTATAGATTTCTTTGCGACATAGATAACAATACATACCGTAAGGGAAATAATAACAGAAGCCATTGCAAATCCGTTATATCCAAAAAAGAAGATGCAAAGTGGTGCAAAAACCCATGTAAGTATTGTCCACATAATCATAAGATACAAACTTGTTTTAATTTTGCCAATCGCATTTAGCGCGTTGGTTAGGGGAGTTGAAATAGTAGCACCTGCTGAGGCAAGCGTAAAAAGAACAAGAGACAAAAGTGCCGGTTCCCACTTTTGATATTTTGGAATAAGATTGATAAATAGTGAGGAGAGCGTCATAAGTCCAACTAATACAGGAAAAATAACAACAGTGAGTGCAAAAAGAGATTTTTCAATTGCTTTTACCAAATGCTCCGTGTCATGCTGAAGTCGTGCATAAGAGGGAAATGTGATTCTGACAATATTTTCCATAATAAGTTGCAGCGGCGCAAGTGACCATTTTTGTGCAAAACCGATATACCCAACCTGAGCAAGAGGCAGTACTTTCCCCACGTATGCTACCATAAGATCGTCCTTTAATAAGGCAAGAAAGCTATTCAGCTGGAAAGGAATGCCAAAGGAGAGTAATTTCTTTGCTTCTTTTCTTGAAAAGCCAAATCGTATTTTCCAAGGAGAAATAATATATATTGCAATAACTCCAGAAATACCCCGCAAAAGGACAGCCCATGTAAAACTACTTACCCCAAAGCCCTTCACCGCCAATACAAGTGCTGTTACATTAAAAAAAAGGGTTTCAACAATTTCCGGAATAACTATTTTCTCGAAACGTAAATCTCTCTCCAATAGAACCGATGGGATAGTTTTGAGAGATGAGAGAAAGAATGCAACGACCAGTGATTGAAAAAGAAAAAGCCCTGCACTATTAAGCCGATAAAATTTAGCCACAAATGGGGACGCAAGAAGTGCAATGATAACTACGATTCCTACTAAAGACTGTTGAATGGTAAACGTTGTCCTTAGGTCTTTCTCGGTAACTTCTTCTTTTTTTTGGATGAGTGCTGCGGCAAGGCCAATATCGGAAAAGTAAACAAGGAATGCAATAATAGCGGTGACAATAAAATAGACCCCAAACACTCTTGGCGATAAATAAATAGTAAGAAGAAAATTTGCGGTAAAGGTAATTACCTGAACAATAAAGGTGCGACTAACGAGAGCAAAAATGCCGTGAATAGAGCGTTTTGTTATTGCAGCAATATCCAGTTCTTCCATATCAATTCCTTAACCTTGATTTCCCTCTCCTCTTAGGAGAGGGGCCAGGGTGAGGTCACTTATCTCTTTTCAGTTTTCTCCAAGGCTTTGTGCTTAGTAAGCGAATCATTACTTTAATATCTCCAGAAATTGTTGCATATAACCTGACCGTTGAACCCGGATTGTCAACCCAATGCACTGGCTCTTCATAAATTTTGTATCCGCTTTTTTCTCCAACAATAAGCAATTCACCATCAAAAAACCATTCATTGTCCAAAATAGAAGGAATCAATTCATCTACGACCTTTTTGCCTACTGCCTTAAATCCACATTGTGCGTCAGTAAAATGGGTATGAAAAAACATTTGGATGAAAAGGAAATTTAATGCACGAGATATGACTTCCCGAAGCAATGTTCTCCCTTCTACACTAGCGCCTTTCGCAAGCCTGGAGCCAATGGCAATATCGTACCCACTGTTAAGTGCATCAAAAAGCCTTGGCAAATGTTTGAGATCTGTAGATAAATCCAAATCCATGTATGAAGACAAATCCGCTTGACGCGCACTCCATATCCGCTTTACTGCCCTACCACGGCCTTTTTGTTCTAGACGAAAGAGGGAAATTCTGGCATGTTTCTTTGCAAGCGTTGCCCCAATAATAGGAGTATTGTCCGTTGAGGCGTTATCGGCAATTGTGATATGCCAATCATATGAGGTTAGATTTTTCTCGCAAAATTTATGCAATATTTCAATATGCTTTGACAGCTCAACTTGTTCATTATACACAGGAATAGTTATTTCAACCGTTTGCTTCTTCATGTACCTTATTATACCAAGAATGCTTATGCTTTGTTAAGAAATACCCTTTTGGGCAAAAACAAAATTCCGACTAATATTGTCAGAAAGAAAAGGGATAGGAGGTTACTTTTTGTTCGAATAGGAGTATTAGTAAAAATTACCCTGATACGATGCTGTCCTGTGCTAAGCGGTATTTGGATAAGGTGAAGAGAATTTGCATCGTTATATGTCTGCTCTTTCCCATCAACAAGGACTTTCCAACCGGGAAATGCATAAGAATTTACTTGCAGTACCCCAGGCATAGTAACGCGAGTCGTAAGATTTTTTTCTATTGCAGTATTCCCTAAAAGGGATAACTCCATATGCCCGGATACAACAGTAAAAGGATTTCTAGGAATATCTTTTTTTGATATCGCAAGTACGGTGGTACCCATATTTGAAATTTTTGTTGCAACTTCTTTGGGTACATATTCATAAGAAAGACCGGAAACTCTCCACGTAATGTCATTTCCTTTCAAATAGTGGTCGTCGGTCAAGGCAAGATAGGTCTGAGGCCTAAAGTCATTTCGAATGAAGTACACTGTCCCAAGGCTTAAAAGAATAAAGCAAATAATTGCACTTTTGGCATAAAATTTTTCTACGATTGACAGGAGATATCCTCCTAAAAATGAAGAGAAAACTGCAGAAAATAGTAAAAAACGCCAAGGAAATTGGATGTACCACAATGGAGAAATTTTATCCCAGATAAATTTTGAATACTCTGTCTGTATCACAAGAGAAAAACAAAACATACCTATGATAAGTACTATAACTCCACTTTGTCTTTTCTTAAAAAACCACCCAGCTAACACACTACATACCGCTACACCCGCGAGAATAAGATGAAGCTTACCGACTTGGAAAGATAATCCGTCTACACACCCTGCAATAGAACCCCCATATCCCCATGGACTATTCCAAAATTGATTTGGACATACAAAATGAATGGCGTAGTTAGCTAATTGTTTGGTAAGTATCGTGTCAACAAGGGTATATTGTTTTTCCAAAACAGATGGAATTGCAAAGTATGATGTGAGTCCAAATCCTACTATTCCCACAATGAGAAATGAAATAGACAATCGCTTGAAATTGTTTCTATGCTCATAAAGAAGATAAAGCATATACAACAAAAGAAATATAGAAAATTGCAACATCACGAGTGAATGAGTCAATACCACAAGACAAAGCAGCACGCTTGTGACAAAAATATTTTTTTTACTTTGTTCTTTCGCAAGTCTATCCAGCGACCAAAATACCGCAGGAATCCACACAAAGGAAAAAAATTCTGATAATGCTCCACGGACATAAATATCTACGCTGTGATAGGGTACATAGATATATAATAATGCCGAAAAAAGACCGGCCAAAATCCCAAATCGATTTTTTGTCCACAGATACATAAAAAACCCCGATAGAAAAAATCCTATTCCAATGATAACTTTTGTGGTATTGATATAGGAAAATCCTAATAGATGCACCGCTACTCCGAGATAATACACAAAAGGTGGATAAAAATTAAATAAAGGATACCCATAACCAAATCCCAAATCGGGTACCCACCGAGGCGGAAATTGACCTTGGAAGACTACTGTATTCATTTCAAAAATGCGTGCGACTTGTTCGTCGTCATGAATAGGGAAAAAGCCAAAAATAAACAAAGGCTTTATCGCCAAGAGACAAAAAATGAAGATAACAAGTGCTGGCCATATACTAGAAAATAATGATTTTAATTTACTCATATAAAAATATCTTGCAACAACACCTAATATTCCAAAATCTATTTCAAAACCATTTCAAAATTATATTCATTGACATTGTACCAAAAAAATACCCTTA
>JANWIQ010000041.1 GCA_025449795.1 Minisyncoccota bacterium | reverse complement strand
ATTTCTCCATGCGACGATGGATTTGATACCCTCCATGTTGTTGTCACTGGATTTTTCTTCTCGAGCTGAATTTTGTTTGGGATAGGCTCACACCAGACAATAGCAGGAGTAGGCGTGGGGACAGGACAGGTACCATTAAGCATACACGGAAGCGGCTGGACACAGTTAATGCCCGCAACGTCAGCGTGGGAAGAAAGAATGGTCCGTAATCCAGCATATATCGGGATGAGAAGAACAACCAGACCAATAAAAAGAAGTGCCACTTGGAAACTCCGGGATTTTTCTGAAAAGAAATTTCGAAGTTGGTAAAATATGTTCGGCTGTGCCGGTAGTGGAAGCGATGTTTCTTCTGTCTGAGGCAATGATGTTTTTTCTTCCATTTGCTCTAGGATATTTCCACTGTAGAAAATGCTATTGGAAATGTCAAGTACTATTTGTTATATGGTAGGTGGACTTGAGGAGATTCGAACTCCCGACCTTTGCAATGCGAATGTCCTAGATGCCGCACCACACTTTGTGTGGACCATGGGAGAATCGAACTCCCGCAACTACAATGCGAATGTAGCACACTACCACTATGTTAATGGCCCAATTATGCGGCCAACGCTCTACCAACTGAGCTACAAGCCCAGAAAAATACTACCAATGCCACAAATTTCAAATACTACTAATATTTCAATATATTCTACCGTATTTATTGGATTATTGGTACTTATTGGTAGTATTCTCTTATGGTAAGTAAGAGAGCGGATTTACCACATGGTCATTCACGCGGATTTCAAAATGGGTATGGGGTCCTGTAGAATTACCTGTACTGCCCCGATAGCCAATAAGTTCTCCTTGTGACACACTTTGTCCTACAGACACAGATGGCGCTGTCACCATGTGGGCATACATGGTGGAAAATCCACCACCATTATTCATCAGCACATGGCACCCATAGCCATAATTCCATCCACACGATGCCTCTTCTATGACCCCTGCGCGGCTAGCATAAATAGGAGTCCCGACCGGTCCTGCGATATCAAGTCCAGTATGATAAATAGTAAAATACTGGGTAATAAGTCCTTGAATTGGCCAAATAAAATTCCCTCCGCTGGCAATCTGAGACGGCACGTTTGTTGCAATATACTGGAGTGCTGGCGCCTGATAGCTTGGCTGGTCAACTGGCGGCACACCATCTGGGACAATCAGCTGCTGTCCCTCCACAAGCGTAAAGGTTTCCGGATTGGCAAAGTCATTAAAAGGCCAGTCGGCAATTTTCTGGGGATTGGTATTGTACTTCTTTGCAATAGAATAAATACTATCCCCTGACTGTACTTTTACTACCACGCCACTGACCGGTGGAATTTTTATCTGGTCACCAACCGTTACCGAATCATCCGTCATGTCGTTAAGCCATTTAATGGCATCAACAGAGATGGTATTATTTTGCTGGCTGAATTTTTGGGCAATAGTAGAGAGGGTATCTCCCCGCTCAACCGTATACGTTACGATATCAGACCGTGGCTTATCAGATATTTGTGTATTAAAAACATTTTGGTCTGCCTCAAGGGATTGGTCTTTTGTGTCTGGGGATGGGATTCTCTGGATTTGTTGGGCTGAGGAAGAAAAGATGGGATAGGTATCGGCAAGGACAGGAGCAATCATAATGCCAACCGTCAACAGTCCTACGGTGGCAATATGCAAAAAAGGACGATTGTATCGTCCCCGTCGCATCATAAAAAGCTTTACCAGGGTATTTTTTTGCTTCTCAAATTCTTGAAATCCAGTCTGGACATGTTTTTTTGTATAGAAAAATAAGAATTTTCCAAACGCAGCAACGTCTGTAGAAAATATGGTGAATATATGCTTTGCTCGATCCAGCTTTACAAGACGCGTCATAGGTAAGACCTACCTGCCAACAGGCAGGGATTTGATCATAGCAAAGCAAAAGAGGAGAGTCAAATTGACACAATCGGTTATTGTGTCATCCCGCACTTGATGCGGGATCTATAAGATGGATTCCCAATTAGATCGGGAATGACAAAGTTATTTTCCTAAGGTCTTGAGGAATTCCTCATTCGTCTCTGTTTTGTTAAGTCTTTCGATAAATGCTTCTGTCTGGTCTTGTCCAAGCATATCAAGCATTCTGTGAAGGGTCACCAACTGTTGGTACACTTCTGGTGAAAGGATTCTCTGCTCTTCACGCGTACCGGATTTTACAATATTAATTGCCGGAAATACTCTTCGCTCTGCCAGTGCCCGCTCTAAATGTAATTCCATATTGCCTGTCCCCTTGAATTCTTCATAAATAAGGTCATCCATTCTACTGCCTGTCTCCACAAGTGCGGTGCCAATAATGGTAAGACTTCCACCTTCTTGGCAATTGCGTGCTGCGCCAAAGAATTTTTTTGCCGGGAAAAGTGCTGCTGGGTCAAATCCTCCGGAAAGTGTTCTCCCAGATGGGGCAACACCCAAATTATATGCTCTGGCAAGTCTGGTAATAGAATCAAGTAAAATAACCACATCACGACCCATTTCTACCAATCGCTTTGCCCGTTCTAACGTAATTTCTGCCACACGAATTTGGTTTTCTGGTGATTCATCAAAATTACTTGCGACCACTTCACCTTTTACGCTTTGGGAAATATCGGTTACTTCTTCCGGCCGCTCTGCAATGAGTGCTGCCATAAGATGAACCTGAGGAAAATTCTGGGAAATACCTGCGGCAATTTCTTTAATAATCGTTGTTTTTCCAGCTTTTGGCGGGCTCACAATCATACCCCGTTGCCCAAATCCAATTGGTGCAACAAGGTCGATAATACGAGTGGAAAGTGGCGTTTTGCCAGTAGAAAGGATGATTTGTTTTTTTGGATACACTGGCGTAAGGTCATCAAACCATGGTCGCTTTTGTACTGTATCTGCTCCGTCTCCATTTACTTTTTCTACCTTAAGGAGTCCATAATACCGCTCGTTATCTTTTGGCGGCCTTGCTACTCCCCCTACCAAATCTCCAGCCCGAAGCATAAACCGACGTATTTGGGATTGGGAAATATAAATATCTTTATTGCTAGGGACAAATTTGGGTCGTAAAAATCCATGTCCTTCCATTTGTACATCCAACACACCTTGCACTTCTTCTGTTGGGCCTTGAAGCGCTGCGGGATTTGAGATGTCGTTGGTACTTCGTGGACGAAAATGTGGTCGCATACCAAAACTTCTTGGCTGGAAAGAGGTTGCTGACTGCTGATCGTTTGTCTCTTGTACTTCTAATTGAACCTGGGGTTCTTCTTTATCTTCTTGCATCACTCCCTCGCCTTCATTGCTTAATTCTTGATTCTTCATTCCTGCATCATCCCGCGGAGGAGAACCCACAAAATCTTGTGCTGATTGAACCGGAGCATCTTGCGTGTCTTCCATAGCAACAACAGGAGAATCTGAAACTTTCTTGGTTGGCATATCTTTATTTGTACATCTATTTGGAAAAATGGAAACGACTAGTTACCGAAGGAAAAAATACCTGTCCGCCTCTTGCGGGGAAACCATGTGTATTATACATCATGTCTTCCCTGGTTTGTCAATAATGAAAAGTGTTGACCCTGAGCGAGCATCGCGAGTCGAACGGGTCAATTGGGAAAAATATTTTATGAAAAGGTATAAATTTTTAATTCACTTTGAATTTTTTCGATATACATTTCTAAAGTATGGCTTTGCATTGGAGATAGCGCTGGTTGTATGGAGTCGGAATAATCCTTAAGAAGTAAAATAATAACCTCCACAACTCCTGAATGGATCTGATATTGCGTAAAATGTCTTTGCAGGACTTGCGTCATACTTATAATTGACTTATTTGAAATATCTTTTTTTAGCATCTCCTGCTCCTCTTTTGACTTTGTTTGAATAAGGTTTACGAGTAACTGTAAAATACAAAGATCATAAAATTTTTTTGTGAATTCGATTTTATCACCTTTATATCCTACTATTGAAAGTACTTGAAAGAAGAAATTATTACTTAAATCCTGTTGCACAGTGAAGAAATAAAGTTTTTAATTAAGCACGATGTCTTCTGAAAGGATTATGTCTTCGCGCAAATCTCACTGCCCAATTAATTTCGTGGACAGCAAATACAACCCCAGCAACAGCTCCACCTGCTATTTCTGCTGGACCTGCTACGCCTATTCCAGTCATTGCAATAAGACCCATAACCGCTGCTCCCATAGCTGCACTAACTGTAGCAGCATATACAGTATAACCTAAGAAAAATCTTAATTCCTCACCCTTTTGGTTTACCCATTGATCACTTAATTTTTCTACACCTGCTCTTGATTCAGGCCCTGATTCAGATCCTGTTGGTTTTAGTGGTTCTCCTGGCGCTCCCATAATAGGACCTATATTACTTCCCTTTCCAAGATATGTCAATAACCATTTATAGGCCTTCTTACCATTCTTTTGCCTATTTCATATCCAAGGCTTAATTCCAGATGGCACACTTGCAGTTGCATGAGATTATTTCTCATCCTTATGGCTTTAGCAAGTACTCTATCAATTCCAAAAGCGCTTGCCGATACCGGTTGTATGCCCATTTATGGCGGGGGGACAACCTGTCCTACCAATGCGCTTACTATTCAAAAAAATGTAGTAAATCCTGCAACCAATAGTGATGTCCACGATTTGGGCATTCAGGATGTGAAATTTAATCCCGGTCAAATTGTTACTTTCCATATCACAATCACCAACACCAGCTCAACAACTATTCAAAGCGCAACGGTACAGGATAATTTTCCCCAATTTCTTACCTTTCAAAATGGGCCAGGGACATTTAACACGCCTTCGAGCAGACTTACCTTTCAGATTGGCCCCATAGCTTCAGGCCAATCCATGACATTTAGCGTTACCGGTGTTGTGATGGATACTGCTGCATTCCCAAGTAGCGACATTGTCTGTGAAACCAACCAAGCGAGTGTAGAACAAAATGGAGCAACCTCGGTGGATACTTCCCAATTTTGTATCCAACCTATCAGAAATATTGCCGCAGTCATTACCCCAACTCCGCTTGCTGCTCCCCCTCAGATAGCCACATCTCCTGCAACCGGCCCAAATGATATCCTCTTAAGTTTGCTACTTCCCGCAGGTCTAACGGGTTTTGCCCTGCTTCGTTTTGCAAAGAAAGGACACATACAATGAGTTCGCCTGATGGTAATCCACCAACTCCGCCGGATCCTAAAATAGTTGAGGTTACGAGAAGGCATGCTGATGGTACGACAGAAACATATTCCGGTGATCCTACAGCGATTGCTGCACTGTTACGTGCACAACAACCTTTTACCGTAGGAAAACTACCTACAGATTCTAAACCTCCTACTGATACACCCCCCACCCCTGTAGCCCATATCCAACCTCCTACGCCCGAACCTCAACCTGCTCCTCCAATTACCGATCCTTATGCTCATCCTGCTGTTACTCCTCCGGCAATCGAAACTCATTCTGTACCCCCTACCCAGTGGTTATCCACTCAGGTACATCCTGATCAAACTGGCACAAATAATCCCAATTCAGAATCTGCAGTAGCTACTCCCCCACCACAAAATACAGAGAGATTTATCAATTGGCAAGCTTTGAATCGTTTGAGAAGACGAAAACAACAAACACAAGAGGCGGCGGAAGAAATACAGCGAAAATCTGATAGGCGTGCAGGAGGACATGTACTTGCAGGACTGGTAATAGGGGCAGTACTTGCAATTGGTGCGGGACAAGTTGTGGAAAATGCTACCTATGCAGTACTTCCACAAACTCTTCCTGCCGGAAAATGTCTGGACACTGTCCCAGCAGGAACAATTATTACTGCTCGGGATTATTCTATTGATGGCAAGAAAGCAGATCCAGATGGCGCAAATACTTCAACTATTATTTTGTATGAAAATGCAGGATCGCAATTTTGTACGTACTCTACAGAAGCCCACTATCAGGAAACAGGCAATGCAGACCCAGAATTTTTAGGGGAAATGCAATTAAAATATCAGGATCAACTTCGCACAGGATTTCCTTTATTTAATATCGTTTATCATTAGGAGGTGAAAATATGACACGAGGACCAGATGCAATAGGCAACAGAATAAAAAAGGGAAGCAGATCCCTGATATTCCTAGGACTTGCCGCAGGTTCATTGGGTATAGGCGGATGTAGCAGCACGAATGATACCGGCATCACTTTTTCCAATGCTCCAACACAAACTCCTGCTACTGCCCTCACCTCGACCCAAGAAACCGCAACAGCAAATACAAGTTCTGGGGGCTCGGGGACCGGGACCGGAAATCCAAATGTCCCTACTCCTTTTGCAGGAGGTGGCGTAACGACTGATTTTCCATTATCCCCTGGTCAATGCATTAACTTGGACGGTGGGAATACGTATATTGCCGAGGGCGATCTTTTAGTAGGACCAGACCAATCAAATGTCACCAAGCCCTATGACGACCTTGCCCCCACAGGAACAGAATATCTTATTGAGGGTGACCAACCAACAACTGTTTGTGCAAATTTTGGAGGTGACATCCACCAAATGTCACCCAATCAAGAGGCAATTGCAACCGAAGAAAATAGCGTCTATGTTGGGCTTCGCAGAAGCGGATGTGGGACAGGAGATGGCTGCACAGGTGGCGTACAATTTGTCACAGTAGATAGTGGACAAGTACAAAGTGTTATCTTACATACCGGAAATAATTTCTAATACTGTTAGTTGAGGATCAACCTATGCTTGAGGCTATGTTGAGGTTGATCCTCAACAAGATAGGATATAAACCTTCCATGCTTCTCAAAAAATATTGGGCGCAAGTCCTTCTTTTAGCAATAGGGGTTGTCGCATGCATCACCAACTACGCTCCCGGCACTTTTCTATCCGGTTGGGACACCCTGCACCCAGAATTTAATTTTCCCTTAGCATTCTCGCGTGCGATTTTTGGCGTATTCCGTCCAGAGCAAGGCGTTGGCGCAGTCGCAGCCCATTCCCAAATGGCAGACCTTCCACATATCCTTATTAGCTATATGCTATATGCCATAAGCAATATGCAGATGGTTAGGTATCTTTTTATTTTTCTCTGTTTTGTGATGGGCGGAGTGGGCATGTATGCTCTCCTTCGCCACCTTATCCCTACAAAAGCAGCATGTTTTGTCGGCGCACTATTCTATATGTGTAATATCGGCACCGTACAGAATTTTTATGTGCCTTTTGAGATGTTTGTGGTCCAATACGCTTCCCTTCCCTTTCTATTTTTATTTTCTACTGATTTTCTTTTCACCAAGAAGCATCGATCGCTCCTCTACTTTAGTATTACCGTGATTCTTTCTTCACCTATGGCCTATGCAGCAACATTATGGTATGTGACGTTTTGCGTCCTTTTAAGTTACTTGAGTATCTTAAGTTACTTAAAAAAATCTTTTTCAAGATTTTTAATTCTTGCTGTATTCATGCTGCTTCTCAACCTCTACTGGATTCTCCCCAATCTCTACTTTGTACTCTACCACGGAAAGGATGTACAAGAAGCGCTTACCAACCAGCTTTTTTCCGAAGAAGCATTCCTCTATAACAAAACGTTTGGCAATGTGGGAGATATTGCAACCCTCCATACCTTTTATTTTGATTGGAGTATGTACGCCAACCACACATTTGTCCCCTTGATGCAAGCATGGACAAACTATCTTGACAATAGCTTCCAGAAATTTTTGGCACTCCTTTTTTTCTCATTCTCTCTTTTTGGGCTCGGCAATGCCGTATATAAAAAAAAGAAGATTCTTCTTAGCTTCCTTCCTGCGATTGGTCTCTGCCTTCTCTTTCTTTTCAATGACAATCTCCCTTTTCATGCGTATGGTTTTTTGGAAAAAATTCCTCTTTTTCAGGAAGCATTCCGATTCCCTGACGACAAAATCCTTGGTGTCTACGTTTTTCTCTATACCATCTTCTTTACTTTTGGACTTTTCAAAATCGTATCGTTTACAAAAAAGATATCTACAAAAGTAATGGGTTTTCCGCCGCATTTTATCCTTTATCCTTTATCCTTTATCCTTATCGTTCTCTCTTCTTTTCCCATGTTCCAAGGACAGCTTATTAGCCCTGCGATGCGGGTACACATTCCGCAAGAATATTTTCAGCTTTTCTCATACCTAAACTCCCAACCCCAAGGACGGATTGCAACCCTTCCTATGCAGTATCTCTGGGGATGGCAGTACTATGATTGGCACTACCAGGGGTCTGGATTCTTGTCTTATGGTATACCCCAGGCTATCATGGATAGGGATTTTGACCGATGGAATGGGAGTAATGAAACGTATTACCGGGAAATGTCCTATGCCCTGTATACCCAAAATGCTCCCCTTCTTTCGCAAGTGCTAGAAAAATACAATATTTCCTCGATACTGCTTGATACAAGTGTCGTTGACCCAACAGAAGGGAAGAACGCACTGTGGTACGCACCAACACAGCAACTATTACAGCACCTAGGCCTTCATCCGGTAGCATTTGGGACACATCTTTTTCTCTATCTGGTTCCCACTTCTACAAAATCTGTTGTTGCGCTCAGTGGCCATGTACCCTCCCACTCAGGCACAATAAGTGATGTGGTGGATAAAAATTTCTCAGAAAGTGGAGATTATATTACCAAGAGTAGTCTCGCGGATTTCTCTCTTACTCATCTGGGTTTTATAACAAATGCATCATCCATCGCCCACGCCCCGCTCCCTTTTGCTTCATATCATCTCTTCACTCCCTCATTTCTTGCGACTACTGCATCCTCCTATACCAGCAATGATTGCGCATTCAATCCGCTTTTTCTGCACACAGTTGCTCAGACGTGGGAAAAACAACTGTTTTTTGGCTATATTCGCTACATCTCACAAAACGGTTCACTATGCGACCATGTAAGTTTTCCGTATCCTTTGGAAGGCTATAATTATATTCTACAAATTACTGCGCGCAATATCTTGGGCCTTTCTCTTCGGATATGTGTTTCCGATCCGGCATCAGGAAAATGTATTATTTACACCAAGCTCCCTCTGTCTCATGAATTTACCACCTACAATATCTTTTTGCCTGCATTTTCAGGAAACAAGCGGTTTGCAGTCAATATAAATACCATCGGCATACCTGGTACAGAAAGCATAAATGATATACGAGATATTCGAGTACTTTCCGGCCCACGGTATTTATCCTTCTTAACGCCATCCATACAACGAATTCCCATTACAACAGCTGCTATTGCCAATACGAGCATGATTGCTTTTGCTTCTCCCCCTACCCGCCATATTACACTTTTTCTCGCATATGACCCCGGATGGCAACTATATAAAATAGCCAATAGCCAATATCCAATAGCCAATAGCCAATTAGTGCTTCCTTTTCTTTTTTCTTCACCCGTAGGCAAACACGTGGAAATAGATACCTGGGCAAATGGGTGGGAGCTACAAAATAGTCAATCGTCAATAACCAATGATCAGTTCGTTATTATTTTTATGCCCCAGTACTTGGAATACTTTGGATTTTTAATTTTAATAGTAACCATACTTCTTCTTATTATTTACTAGGCAGATAGGCAGAATTCTTTTCAATTTCAAGAGCACTGGACTTTGCTGCAACCCATTTGACTTATCCTATAATATCTATTACAATAGGCCTCATGGGAATACTACCAATACTACCAATGGCAAATACTACCAATAAAAACCTCGCTGTCATGCTGAATTTATTTCAGCATCTTACCCCGAATAGATCCCGAAACAAGTTCGGGATGACAATATTATTGAAATATTGGTATATATTGGTACTTATTGGTATTAT
>JANWIQ010000040.1 GCA_025449795.1 Minisyncoccota bacterium | reverse complement strand
TCTTTGCATCCACTAATCTTTCTTGTTCTTGTTTTTCTAAAGATTTTTTTACATACTCTCTCACTTCTTTTTCGTGAGCAAATTTCAATTCAGAAATTAAATGGTGTTCTGGGGCTATTACAATAAACGTTGCTCCATCAATTGTTTCCGGTCTTGTGGTAAATACAGTAATTTTAAAAGAAGAATTTTTTACCTGAAAATCTATTTCTACGCCTTCTTTTCTTCCTATCCACTGATTTTGTGCTACTTTTACTGAAATAGGCCAATCTACCGTTGCCGGGGTGAGTTTAATTTTGTCATCCTGAACTCGATTCAGGATCTTTTTATGAGATTCCGAAACAAGTTCGGAATGACGAGGAACCATAACTGCCTCTGTAGGATTTGGCCATATAAGCTCATCTGCAAAAGCGGTAAGTTTTACAAACCATTGCTCTATTTCTTTTTGTACTACTTCTGCTCCACATCTCCAGCATTTTCCATTCTCTACATGCTCATTTGCAAGCACTGTCTGGTCTACCGGACACCAGTTTCCCAACATTTTTCCCCGATACACAAGTCCTTTTTCATACATGCGAATAAATATCCATTGATTCCATGCATAATACTCAGGAAGACATGCAGCTGTGGTATGAGACCAGTCAATCATGCTTCCCATCGTGGCAAATTGCGCAGTCATTGTCTCGATATTTTTCATGGTCCAATCTTGTGGATGGATACCTCTTTTAATAGCAGCATTTTCTGCTGGGAGGCCAAATGCATCATAGCCATTGGTGAAAAAGACGTTTTCTCCCATCATTCTGTGGGTACGAGCATGGACATCTGCTGTCCCAAAAGAAAACCAGTGACCAATATGTAAGTCACCCGATGGATAGGGTAATTCAACAAGTGGATAATATGTTTTTTTGGAAGGATCAAGCGTAAATTTGTATATTTCATGCTCATCCCACACCTTTCGCCATTTTGATTCAATAGCACTTGGGTCATAACGTCTTGCCTGCCCTTCCGTAGCCTTCTTGTCATCCATAGCTTTAGCGACGGATGAGGCGGAGGAGGGCAATTTAGACTCAATTTCATTTGGAAAATATTTTTGCATACACCTATTTTATATCATGGAGGCTAAGAAGAAAAGGCAGATATTCAAAGCGAAGAGCATTTACTCATGCAGACTCAAAACTCAATAGAGTAAGCCTATGGCTGAAGAAATAGTATCAGGTAGCTTGTTCTACTAATATTCTCTTTTTGGCCCTCTTCGATGGCCAGTGCGGAGATCCAAATAGGCATCTGGATCTCCAGAAAGACGAGATGCGCGCAAAATTACCGCCAATACTTGACCTTGGGTAAGACCAGTTATTTCGGCAATCTGTCCGTAGTTTCTACAAGCCCCATCTGGGCCAAACCGTGCACTCGCCACCATATCGTGTCTTCTTGTTTTTTCATTTTCGGTAAGTCTTTTACTCATTCTTCTCTCCTAAATTACATACGATGGGGATAATAATGCTATTAGAAGCGTGTAAGAAATCCTTAAGAATTTCCCTCTTGCTACTTGGTTCATAATACATAATACTTAATACAAGATACGTATGGCCATTTGTTTTATTGTCCCTCCCCACATCCTTTCTGCGGTTGTAAAAAATGGAAACGCAGACCAGAAAGATTGGGCAGAAAAGTCCATAGAGATTTCTGAGAGTATTCGGCAAAAACGCCAGGCCTTCGATTCACTTCGTTCACTCAGGCAAGAACTAGCTCCAGCGGGTAAGCAAAGACTAATTTACTCGGCAAATAACAGTACTGATCTTCCAGGTGTTGAAATTGGCACAGAAACAACTCCACCCACAGATACTGCCGGAAAAGAAGCATATACTGGCACTGGTGCGACCTACGATCTCTACTGGACTACCTACCAAAGAAATTCTATCGACAATCGCGGCATGAGTCTTCTCTCGACTGTCCATTATTCCGAAAAATATGACAATGCATTTTGGGACGGAGAGCAAATGGTCTACGGAGATGGCGATGGACAATTATTTACCCAATTTACCAAACCAATTGACGTGACCGGACATGAATTGACGCATGGCGTCACCCAATACACGGCAAATCTTGACTACCAGGACCAATCAGGTGCGTTGAATGAATCTTTTTCTGATGTGTTTGGGAGTCTGGTCAAGCAACAAAGCCTTCACCAAACAGCAGCGCAAGCAGACTGGCTTATTGGCGAGGGCATTTTTACAAGCAGTGTACATGGGAAAGCACTGCGGAGTATGAAAGCGCCAGGGACCGCCTACGATGATCCGGTCATTGGAAAGGACATGCAGCCAGGAGATATGAGTGGGTATGTCACGACCGCTGATGACAATGGCGGCGTACATATAAATAGCGGCATTCCCAACCATGCGTTTTATTTGACAGCAGTTGCAATTGGGGGAAATGCATGGGAAAGCGCTGGTAAGATATGGTATGAGACACTTACTACCAAACTAAAATCCTCTGCAAATTTTGCAGACTGTGCCTATGCTACCGTCCAAAGTGCAGGAGAAATTTTTGGCACAGGAAGCAAAGAAGAAAAAGCGGTAGAAGAAGCGTGGAAAAAAGTAGGGGTGATATAATCTTCAGATATGACTCAGATAGTACTCTGTAGATGAGAAAATCAGTATTTCAGATTATTTAAATTATTCTGATTCTCTGATAGTAACTGACAAATCTGACTCACGGAGTCCATCTGAGTTCATCTGAAAATATGCTTATTACACTTACTCGCACTGGAGGTTTTACTGGTATTCCCTACGCAAAAACAATTGACACCACAAAAATTGATCCTGAAAAAGCAAAGGGAGTTGAAGAAGTACTAGTAAGTTCACATTTTTCTAAAGTTAAACCCTTCGACTCCGCTCAGGGGAAAAATTCAAATCCCGATGCATTTACGTATTCAATTTCAGTAGAGCGTGAAGGAGAAATACAAGAAAGGACAATTTTTGAAAACGATTTGGATCCAGAGCTGAGAAAACTGATAAGCTATTTGCAAAAGCTCTAATCCTTATGGAAAAAGGCTAGCTCTTACTGCCTCAAAAGAAGGAGATGCAGGATTATACAAAATATATCCTGTACTTGAAACGCCTTGTAGAAATGAATTTTTCGATGCATCCTGTAACAATTTCTTCCGGAGATGGTTCATATGAATTTTTATTCGCTTACCTGTTTCCCATCCATCTTCGTTAAAAACGTCTTCTCCTATCATCCGGTAGGTGACAACGGTGTTTTCATTTACTGCTAACAATTGCAAAATCTTTGCCTCATTTGGCGTGAGCTTTGTGGATTTTCCACCCACGACCACATTTCTTGACTGAGAATAGAAATCGAAAACCGAATGGTGATACATCTCTTCTGTAGGAACCTCTGGCACATGAATAGCTTGAGGAAGACCTGCGTCTCTTCTACTTATACGAATTTCTCTAATAGTTCTTCGCACTTTTTCTACAAGGGTATACATATCAAGGGAATCTCTGCCTGGCTCAAGATTTGAAGCAGTTATTACTTTTACACTGTCACTGCGACGTACCTGTCTCCCTAATTCAGTGGCATAGATTTCTAGTTCTGCTAGCACGTCGACTCTTTTTTCTCTCACAAGAATATATGCTATCTAGAAATGTATAAAATTTGGTAAAAAATTTGTAAGAATTTTGGTATTCCCTATTTACAAATTCTCTTTCTTTTCTCATACTCAAAATATGGCTGCCCAAACAAATTCGTCAAATCCTGCACCAAATATCGATATTGGCAATCCGTATATACCCAGAAGGCCTGCGCCAATCGTGAGTATTTCTATTAATCATCCTATTGTTGCAACGATTCGTAAGATGAAAAATTTTCTCACTCACAAGCAAACACTTTTCTCCACCACATTTACCATAAAAATTACTCCGATTGTGGCGCTTGTTTCTCTTATGGGTGTTATGGCAGTTTTTGGAGGCGGCATAACCACTGCTTTTCAATTTGGCAAGACTGTCGAACAGAAATTCCTAGCTACCACTCCTCGTCCTTCTACAAAGCAGCATATTACTACCATAGTACCCATAAGTATGTCTAAGGCGGGGACAATAAAAGCGACGTATCAATTGCCAGTTGTAACGCCAACACTAACTCCGTTTCCTTCCCTGAGCGCAATCGAAGGGCAAGATGGTTCAGGATCCTCTCAAACACAATCTACTATTACTCCTTCGACAAGCTCAGGAAATAATAGTAGCCAAGGAAGTAATTACGGAAGTGTACTCCATTACATTCTGGTATCAAAAAGTGGATCAATTACCTACTTACAAAGCTCGACAGTGAATTTACACGCGTATCTAGGACTACGGGTCTTGATAACAGGAGGTTTTGATGCAGCCAAGAACATTCTCACAATTAGTAAGTCAAGTGACATAGAAATACTGCAATAACAATATAAACCTCTGTGAAAAAAGTATTAGCACTTTATGGGGTACGTTTGCTAATTTCGTGGCTATACTATGAATCACGAACTATGAACCGCGCTACTATTCTAGTACTATATCCCCTATTATACAAATTTTTATACTTTCATTCGTGATATTTTCTGATGTAGAGAATGAGTATTATGATATGGTTATGGAAATATCATGTTCTTTTGCAAACATAATCACATCTCCTCTTATTTTCATCTCGTGGTTTCTTACTTCTGAAACTCTCTTGACACAGCCCTTCTTCCCCTGCTACGTGGAAAAGTTTCTGGGAATTCACTCTTTATCGCGTTGCGGACTGTGGGATAAGAAAGCCCTGTTTTTCTAGCAATTTCGCTAATAGAACATCCTTCCTTGATGAATGTGCGTAATTTTTCGTTGTCTGGACCAAATGCTGCACGTCGCCGAGCTTGTGCCTTTCTTCTTCGCGTAGCAATTGCCCTATTTCTTGCTTCTGGTGGGAATAATTTTCCACATGCAACCATTTTTTTTGCACGCGTACTTCTTGCCAGGTCATGTTCTGGTGTATGTATGCGAGCTGTTCGCCTTGCACGTGCTTCTGGAAGACCCCATACATTTTGTGCTAAGTGAAGTCTTGTAGCTGCAGATTTGTCTCTTCGACGATCCGGAGGAATTTGTGTAGCCACCCATAAATGCCCCACAACATGATCTAGCGCCCTTGCAATCGCCGGAAAACTCTGTGGTATTCTTGATTCTGTATTTCCCTCGTATTGCGCTACTATCCAATTTCTTACTGCTGTCATTTGCTCACGTGTGGGAGGAAAACCAGGAGGTGCAATCATCAAAACTTCTGCAGCCCTTTGAAATGCAGCTAGTGTTCTTGAATCGTGTATATCAGGTATTTCCCTATATCCTCTCTCTTTAGTCATAGTAGAAATGTGTGCCCAAAATAATTATAGGATATATTATCATAGGACCTGCTTGAATACAATAAGAAAAATGAGTACTATGAATATATGAAGCTTTTGACGCACGGGCTTGTCCTTGCCATTTCTTTTGGCGTTGTTTTTGTCTGGGAGCAGACAGGACTAGACATCTATACTATCCAGGCTGTTGCCCTGTTGGTTGTTGTCTACTTGCTTCTCTCTTTTATCCGAAGAAAAAAATTCAAAGATGGGAATTTTGGCGGTGTAGCAGATATTTTTATTCTCAACACGGCTATATTTCTCCTTATCTATACCACAGGTAATATCTATTCCCCGCTCTATTTTCTTTTGTACTTTCTTGGCTTTGGTATTACTTTTATTTTTGAACCTGCAACCGTATTTCTTTTTACCATTGGCGCAGTGCTTATTTTTCTCCCGGAAGCACTGAAAAACGGTTCTCTGGAAAGCTATATCAAGCTTGGCTCACTCTTGCTTATTTCCCCTCTGGCATTTTTCTTTGGCCAGGAATATCGGGATAGGGATAAAGAGGAGCAGGCACTCGACGACATAACGGAGCGGGAAAAAGATGCTGCAGACACGATAAGTAAAGACGTGGAAGCAGTGCTCAAAGAAGAAAAAGGAGACCTTACACCTGAATCCGTAGAGAAATTGGATGAGATACTGGAAGAAAGCGAAGACCTTCGCCAAGAGACGAAGGAATAATACCAATACTACCAATGTCAAATACTACCAATAAAAGAATAGCGTTCTCATTTTTATTGAAATATTGGCATGTATTGGTACTTATTTGTAGTATTTGTAGTATTGCAGCGGTACCCGCTGCTGCTTTGACCATGAGTAATGGCCTCTACATTATTGATATGGGCAATTTAAATAGCATTGCCGGCAATACCTCTGGCCCGTCAAACAAGCTCAGCATCACCTCAGGAGAAACAGGTGTTGGACTGTATAGTCTTAATGGGGTCAATTATCAGGTAAAAGCAGGATTCCAGTATGTGAGGCCTAATCCTTTTGTTTTTAAAATCGTCAATCCCGCGGTAAATTTCGGCACACTTACTGCCAGTACACCCGTAAACCGCAGCAGCAATCTTGTGGTAACCAATTCCTCTGCATACGGGTATATTGTTACGGCGATGGAAGCATCCAGCATGCACGACCAAACAAGCGGCGCAACAATTCCCGATACGACCTGCGATAATGGACTCTGTACAACAACCAACGCGACAGCCTGGGTACTCAATGGCGATGGCACGTCCACAACCTACGGATTTGGGTACAACTGTACAAATGTATCGGGGTCAGAGTGTCCGGCGGATTTTACCAATGGCACATATTTTCGGCCCTTTAGTGCATCCCCCAGTGCCACAACGGTTATGTCCAACGCAAATGTGGGCACCAACCAAACCGTACAAATTACCTACCGGCTCAATGTTTCCGCGACCCAAGCAAGTGGCTTATACACCAATGTGATTACGTATATAGCAACTCCTACCTTTTAAGGATAAAGGATCAAGGATGAATGATAAATTAAATATGGAAAAAGTTATGTATAACAACAAAAAAATCTACTGTGGAATACTTTTCTTTATTCTTCTTTATCCTTTATCGCTTATCCTTTATCCTTGCCAAGCGCATGCTGAAGGCATTTCGTTGGGAATCTATCCCCCTATTATCCAAATTCAAGCAAAAGCTCCGGCAGATATCCAAAGCCCGATGACCCTTACCAATGAAAGTGATACACCAGTGGACGTACAAATTGGCGTCAGGCCATTTACCCAAAATACGAACAACAATGGACAACCGCAGTATCTTGCTCCTGGACAACGGGTCGGCGATGATCCGCTTATTTTTCAAAAAATGTCGCTTTTTGACGGTACGCAAAATACCAACCATCTTACTCTTGCCCCCCACCAAAAAAAGAATATCGAGCTGCGCATTCATTTGCCCTCCGGAGAACCACCGGGAGACTATTACTTTTCTATTATATTCATATCAAAAGCTATAGCAACAGATCATCAAACAGGCACTGCCGTTGCCGGCGGAGTAAGCACAAATGTCCTGCTCTCCATTGGTCCCAGAGATGTGACTCGTGGATATATCCAACAATTTTCTGTACCCCTATTTCTGGATAGTGGACCAGTCCCCTTCACGCTTTTGGTCCTCAATACCAGTAAACATTTTATTACTCCCCAAGGAACAATTATTGTAAAAAATATGTACGGGCAAATAATTGGAAAGGTAAATCTTCGTCAAGATACTATTATCCTTGCGGGTACAAGTAGGTATCTCCCCGACGACCAGTCTCAATCGTCTCAGCCAAAGGCTGATCGTTCTCTGGACGAACTAGGTACTCATCCCATAGTTATCTGGCCGGAAAAATTTTTGCTGGGACCATACTCTGCTACTCTTACGCTTGCCCTTTCCGGTGAAGGACCGTTGTATCGACAAACAATTTACTTCTTTGCCCTGCCTATCCAAATACTTATTGGGAGTATCCTAGGAATTATCCTGGTAACAATCGTTGTCTATCGGGTAAAACAACGGTTAGCTCATTGACAAAATCTCTTCTTTTGCCCATATAATGGTATATGAAAAGAAATGCATTTATTTGCAGTCTTATTTTATTTGGAGCACTCCTTTTCTGTACAAAACAGTCTTTTGCTGCAAGCTTGAATGGACTCGCTGACACCATCAGCACCTCTCGTCCTTCTGCTGCAACGCCACTTGGTGCGGATGCTGCTGCATCCGCCGGCCAGGCAACGATTTTTGACAATAATGCCGTCTTTCTTGAGGGCGACAGTGCTACCGCGTATGCAGACCCAGTTGGTGGTGAAACAGGGACCGCAGATACCGGCCTGATTGTGGCTTCTATGTCTGCTGCAGCAACCCCATCATCGGGAAAACGGATTGTGTACTTCACCAATACAACGACGCATGTCCGCCATCAAGGAGATGCATTGGTTGTCCCAATTACTGCAGTGCATACCATTTCTTTTAAGCCTGTTGCTGTTATTCCGGTAAGTGGAAAAATCGTGATTACCTTTCCAGCTATGACTGCCAACGACACCAATCCTGCTTCGCCATCTGCCTCTGCTTTTCAGTTGGGCGGATTTACTGCCACCACAAATATTAAAGCAAATTTTTCATCCGGCACTTCTACCTGTAATTTTGCCATTACGGGTACCGGCGCAAGCGGAACCCCAACCATTACCTGTACTATTGCAACTGCCTCTGTCGCATCGGGTGTTACCGTAACCATCCTTATTGGCTGTTCCTCGGGTGCTGCTGCAACGTGTGCGGCAAGCAACCAAGTCCCAACCGCAATTAATCCCATGAAGCTCGCAAATAATTCCCAATCCGGCCAAGGTGCAGCAACAACGCAGGCTGATACGCCAAAAATTAAAGTCCAAACGCAGGACAATAACAGTGTCACGCTGGATAGCGGCACCGCAGCAGTTGGCGTCATAGAATCAGTGCAAGTAGAAGCAAATATCGACCCGACACTCACCTTTCAAATAACCGGTATTGCCGATGCAACGAATGTGAATAGCGGACATGGAAGCGGCTGTCCTTCCCAGTCCACCAATACGGGTATTGGCGCCAATGCGACCTTTGTGAATTTAGGGACAGTGAGTACGGGCATTAGTATCGCAGCGCAGGATTTGACCGTATCTACCAATGGACAAGGCGGCTATTCCCTCACTGCTACCTCCTCTGGACATTTGAATGATGCGCAGAATAACTACAATATTACCGATAGCACGACTCCTGGATTTATGACTGCAGGGACAGAGCTTTTTGGCATTCATCCCTGTGGCACAGACGTAAGTACTGGTACATGGGGCTCAGGGACGATTGGAGGAGGCGCCAATGCAAAAGTTGCATGGCCTACCCCCACAACGTCTGTCACGCTCGCGTCCCGAACAAGTACGGCAAATGCGATCGTGACGACTGTTATGTATGCTATTACCGCATCCGCAACTACCCCTGCAGGACTGTATACCAGTATCATTACGTATGTCGCAACACCGACTTTTAACTGATATGAAAATAATACCAATACTACCAATATCAAATACTACCAATAAAAAAATAACATATGGTATTGAGTTATTTGTAGTATTTGTGGCATTGGTATGTATTTGTAGTATTCCTGCTAGGGCCTATGGGCAGGAAGCGCAGCGCACCATCACCATTGTCCCTCCATCCCTTCCCCTTACCTTAAATCCAGGAGATAGAACAGAAGGGGTCCTGAAGGTAATTAATGACAGCAACCAGCCACTTACCTTTACTGCCTCCACACAAGATTTTATTGTAGAAGACACAAAAGGGACGCCAGATTTTGTCCCGCAGGATACCTTTGGAAAACCCTATTCCGGTGCATCCTGGATCGGAATAGTGCCGGATAACTTTACGGTAAATCCCGGACAAAAAGAAATGCTTGCATTTTATGTACAAGTACCCAAAAATGCGCGGCCAGGCGGACACTATGCAGGGGTCATCTATACGCCAACTTCCTCTTTTGGCTCAAAAAGTAGCGGACCTGCGGTACAGACACAAATCGGTACGCTTTTTTCCATTGATATAACCGGACCAATTCATGAAGAAGCATTGGTAAGTACATTTAGGCCCGAACATGGCTTTTATGAATATGGACCAGTGAATGTACTTACCCAAGTAAAAAATCTTGGCGATTTACATATCAAACCAATTGGTACCATAACAATCTATGACATTTTTGGCAGAAAATTGGCGGTACTTCCACTTTCAGCACATAATATTTTTCCACAAGCAGCACGGGATTTTGTGAATGTATTTGGGCAACACTGGATGGTCGGACCATTTACTGCAAAATTTGCCGCAAATTATGGAAGAAGCGACAACCTTACGCTTCTTGCCAGTACCACTTTTTGGGTGTTCCCTTGGAAAGTCACTATCGTAATACTTCTTGCCATAATTGCAGGAGTATTGGGATACTTTGTGTGGAAGAGAAGAAAAGGAGAAAAAGAACACCCCCCTATCCAAGAAAATAACCCTAAAATACCTAACATCCCTACTACCCCTACTGCCCAGTAATTTTTCTTTGCACTCGTTGCTTAAAGAGATTTTCCCGAAACCCACCCTCATTAATAAATTTCTTTTTCAACGAATCTATTTGTTTTTGTAAAAGATACGTTTCCATTTGGCAAAATGTAAGCAGCATATTTGCTGCTTCTTCGGGATTATTGGGAAGATTTGGGGTATTAGGGATATTATTCTTGAGCCCAACAAACCCTAATATCCCACAAACCATGAATGGTGGAGCTTTTTTGGCCTGAAGAGATAGTCAAAGAAGAGTTTTTCTTTTGCAAAAGGATGTTGCGGAATAAGCGGCTTACCCTGAAGCTTTCTCCAGAGTATAAAAATAAGGATAAGGATTGGCACAGCAAGCCAAAGCGGACCAAGAGGCAGATTAAACAAAAAGGTCAGTAAATTCTTGAGCCAATTGCTAATATTCTGGCCTGTCTGCTGGCTAAGAGTAAGTGCCACAAGGGTGACCTTGTTGGTTGGTTTTTCGGAAGGCTGTTTATTGAGTACGGCGGTTGCAAATAAATCATAGTTGCCTGCTTTATCAATACGCGTGGTTATTTGATAAAATCCAGTCTTATCTGCAGTAGCAGTATAGATTTTTCCATCGGTTGCATGGATGGATACAACAGCACCAGGCATGCTATACCCCCATATAAGCGCGCTGCTGCCTACGGTAATTTGGCTACGAAAAAGGCCAATCGTTGGCGGAAGAAAAATATTTGTCCTGCTTACATCTTTTGTCACGGACGGGATAGTAAAGCACGCATCAGACTGCCCCAAACGCTTGACATCCACCGCAGAAAAGCAGAAATGAGTAAATCCATACTTTACGAGCACTTGCGATATTGAGAAGAATCCTTGTGGATCTGCAGCGACAGAGCGTAGCACAACATTGTCTGTCGTAAGGACCACTGAGGCATACGGGGCAATAAAGCCGGAAAGGCTTATATAAAATTGTCCAATAGATGCACCCACATGGACAGTAAAATGTCCAGAGGGAAAAGCCTGGGCCTTCGGCAAAAGAATACTACCAATACTACCAGCGCTAGCAATAAGTACCAATAAACTAATAAAAATGCGAAAAAATATTGAATTATTTGTAGTATTTGTAACACTGGTAACATTGTCTGGGTGTATTTTCATGGCAGTATATCCATTGTAGCCTTAATTTGACAAGAAAAACAAGAAGGCAATAGTAATTTTATGAAGAGGAAAAATTTCATGCTCATTCTGTGGAAAAATACGCTTTTCATTATTATAGTAGGCCGATATGAAATAGAACGTATCTATCACTTACAGCATATAATTGCTAAAGGTAAGCTTATATTGATGAGCGGTCATTGCGAAGCGTTCCAACTTGAGGGAAATCTTTCTAAAACTTTGAGATTGTTTCGTATTCTGCTCTGCAGAACTCGAAATGACAGGTTCTATAATTACAAATACTTACTCCAACTACCTCATCTAGACTCTGGGCCAAGAAAATGAAACTGATCTATTTTGTTATAAATAGTTATATTTTGTAATTTCAAAAATACGAAAAAACTTCTTATCATTCGTGTATTTTCACAATTTTCATTTGATTTTTGTGTGGAAATATTCCAATTTTTATATATATAATAAAGTATCAAAATATATCATTTATGTGTACTCTAGGTTCTTGACACCGTGGTGTATATTACTTAGTCTAAATATAGTAGTTGTTTGGAGCTGTATAAACCGTATAATCCATATAATCTCGAGGCTAAGCACTTATTTTCACGGGTTTCACAGCATCGAAGTAAAACTACAAGTTAAAACAAGTGTCATCCTGAATTTATTTCAGCATCTTTAAGAGAGATTCCGAAACAAGTTCGGAATGACAATATCCATTGGAAATTGGATATTTGACATTTGAAATTCATTACTGCCCTATGGAATTTATTCTTACATTTAAAGATTATCTGCTTTCGAAAGGCAAAGGTGCCTCTCAAGCAACCGTGAAAAATTACCTTGCCGATGTGAAGCAATTTATTGCGTGGTTTGAGCGTACTTCCCATGCGCCATTTGCTCCACAAGATGTGACTCTCCAACACGTGCATATGTTTCAGGAAGAAAAAGAAAAAACTCTTTCTGAAAGCTCACTTGACAGGCATGTTTCGTCTTTAAGAAAATTCTTCACTTTCTTAAAGCTTGATGGGCAAATTTCTCATTCCCCATTCGAGCAAGCGACTAAAGACCAAGGACCAGCGACCGATCCATGGCATTTGCATGACTTCAAAAACTTCCTCTATGTCTATAACGCATCGAGTCTTACTATAAAAAACTATATCATTGATGTGAAGCAATTTCTCACGTGGGCAGAAGAGGTTTTGCAGACACAAGAGGCATGGCATATCGCAGATAAAGATGTGCTGGCAAAAATAACTTCAAGCTTGGTTGAGGAATACAAGCAGCGCCTCCTCACCCAGCATATATTTTCTGCTTCATCCATTAACCGCAAGCTCTCTTCGCTCAGAAAATATATCTCATGGGCAAGTGAACAAGGCCTTTTGAGCCAAACAGCCAATAACCAATATCCAATAGCAAATATCCAATCCAAGGGAACAGAAAATGCTAGGGGTGGCGCGAGATCGGGGAGCCCCGCAGCCGGGGTCCCCTTGTGGGTGGATGTGGGGCTGTCGAGCGACAGGACCCCAGATAAAAATGGATCCCGGATCAAGTCCGGGATGACAGGAGGATATTCAAATATCCCTCCAATCCGGCTTATTCAGAAATTAGCAGTACTTAGCACTTTTGCCTTTGACTTGCTAATTGTGGCCCCAATTGCCCATACTTTTCAAATAGTTGCGCACGAAACATGGAAATTGCGCGGTAAACCCCTTTTCACAGATTTAAAAAAGATGACTCATGTCATTCCCGCAAAAGCGGGAATCCAGGATTCTGGATCCTCAATCTGGTCGAGGATAACAAATAAAAAATTTGGAACAAATTTTAAATTTGTTAATATATCAAAAGAATTCTATGCTCCTCTTTCTATATCAACAAGGGATTTTTCTTTGCTGAGAAAACTTCTGTATCATATTCGCTACACAAGACCCAATTGGTATCGACGATATCATAGGCTTGCTCTCGCCCATTACTTCAACTGGATGGTGCTTATTATCTTTTCCACGGCACTTGGATTTGGTCTGTATAACACCTTTATCGCCAGGCCAGGAAAAACACTGGCTACTGCCCCGACTACCACCACCCCTATCCGGGTACTTTCTTTTCAGGGCAGGCTTACTGACGCCAATGATAATCCTATTACCACAGCGTCCAATATTCGTTTTATTATTTATAATACGCAATCCTCTTCCAGCTCTGCACGACTATGGGAAGAGGTAGATAAAGTAACACCAGACCAAAATGGCATTTTTTCTCTGCTCTTAGGAAGCAGCGGGGCCTCCGACGGCTCTGCAGCTTCCCTTTGTAACGCTGGCAATCCACCAACCAGCCCTGCAACAGGCGCCTGTGGCATCCCAAGCAGTCTTTTTGCCAACAATAATGCGCTTTGGCTTGGCGTCACGGTAGAGGCAACCGCTGAGCTTGCTCCACGCGAACAACTTGCGACTGTCGCTTTTGCCAGCAATGCAGAAACACTCCAAGGATTACCCCCTATTGGCGCAAGCACCCACACCAACGTCGTCTTGGCGCTGAATTCTTCAGGCAATTTGGACATTGGCGCTTCAACAACTTTCCAGTCCACAAGCGGCCAATTTGCCGTTTCGGGAAATACGCTCGCTTTAAATACGAATACAGGCACGAATGGCGATATTACCCTCTATCCAGATGGGCAGGGATACATTGATGTGAATAGACCGATACGAACTACCACAAACAATAGCAACATCTCCTCTCTGCCCAACGGAGTGGAAATCGATGATATGACGGGTATTCTAGCTACCAGTAGTGGCCAATCAGCTTTAACTATCGTGCAAAATGGAGCAGGTCCAATTATTAGCGCTTCCTCTGGTGCATCGCCAAAATTCACTCTCCAAAACGATGGGAC
Organism: Minisyncoccota bacterium; assembly: GCA_025449795.1. Taxonomy (GTDB): domain Bacteria; phylum Patescibacteriota; class Microgenomatia; order Levybacterales; family UBA12049; genus JANWIQ01. The sequence continues at coordinate 3,002 of JANWIQ010000040.1, read as the reverse complement.
GATTATCTCTGGAAAATACCAAACAGCTCAGGGCGTATTATTTATTAACGATACTGCAGGGACGGTAAATGAAACAGCACAAGGAGGGGCACATACCTTTCTTCGCGGCAACGGCGCCTCTGCTCCCACCTTTAATGCAGTAGACCTCTCAACAGCCGATGTTGCCAATGCACTTACCGTAGACAAAGGGGGCTTAGGTGCCAATCTTTCAGGAAGTGCTGCGGTAGGAGATCTGTTGTATGCGGATAGTACCACCACATTTCATAGACTTGCTATTGGGACTTCTACGCAATGTCTTATCGGCGGCACGACTCCATCGTGGTCTTCCTGTTCTGGTGCATCAAATAACTATTGGCAGGTGAATGGCCCTATTGTTTCACCTGCAGATCTCAACAACGATTTGGCAGTTGGTGGCAACAGCACATCCTCTGCAAAATTCCAAGTCTTTGCAGAGACTGTCGGACCTGTGGTTGCGGGGACGGCAAGTACATCCGGTAATCTTACCTTTGCCCAGGCGCATGGGACAAATCCAGCAATAAATATATTAAATGGTAACAGTCTCAACTTTAATGTATCTCCAAATGGAGACAGCGGGACAGGATATGTTACCGCACTGAGCCTTTCCAACAATGCATCAGCAATTTCTCTTTCAACAAGCAGCAATAATCCCCTTTCTCTTCTCGCAGGAACAGGGACAATTACCATTGGGACAAATAGTACTGGTGGCAATGTGCAATTTTTTAATGGAAATAATACCATTACGAATGCTGGCTTGCTTACTATCGCATCAAATTTTGCAATCAATGGGACAACAGAAACCTTTGGCGCAGCAGGAACCATTCAAACAACATCAAATAATAACTTATCACTACTTGCTGGGACAGGAAATGTCATTCTTGGGACAAATACCACTGGTGGCAATGTGCAATTTTTTAATAGCAGCAACACCGTTGATAAGAATGGCAATCTTACCCTGGCCGGGACAATAACCCTTCCCAACAGTATCACCCTCACTGGACTGTCTAATTTTTTACAACTGAATCATGGAATTGAATTTGGCGGTGGAACCTCATTTTTTGTCGATGGCAGTGGCAATGCAACGCTCAATTCTCTTTCCCTTCCCATCGGTGGTGGTCTTGGCGGCTATTTGAATTTAGCAAATAATGTCCTCGCGCCAACAAATATCCAAAATGACTTGGTTATCGGCGGGATAGCTACACTCTCTGCTCGGTTCCATGCATATGGGACCGTTAACCAGGGCACCACCCCTGGCGCATCTATTTCGGCAAAAACTTCCTTTGCAACGCTGGTTATCGACAATACAGGCGTTGGTGATTTATTCACCGCAAGTACTTCCGGCAATTCTCAATTTACCATACAAAATAGCGGCACTATCAAAGATGCCAATTATATCAATGACCAAGGCATTCTTTATGCAAATACCTCAGGGATCATTAATGAATCCGCTTCCCCAGGAAGCACCGGGCTTTGCCTTACCTCAGGCTCTTCCGGAAATTCTCCCGCCTGGACCAGCTGTTCTGCTGCAGCAAGTAATTTCTGGCAGCTCAACGGCAAAATCCTTTCTCCGGTTGATTTAAATAATGATTTGGCGGTTGGGGGAAATTCTACTAGCTCTGCAAAATTCCAAGTCTTTGCAGAGACTGTCGGAGCTGACACAGCAGGACAAGCATCAACGTCTGCCGGATTTACTTTTGCAGATATTGCAGGGACCAATCCACCGATTGATATACTCAATGGCAATACGCTTACTTTCAAAACATCACCAGGAGGAGACGCAAGTCTTACCAATTCCCTCCTTGTTGGCCCTAACAACATCCAATTCTATTCAAGTAGCAATCAAATAACGAGCGCCGGTGCGCTTACCCTTGCATCCAATCTTACGGTAAATGGGACAAGTATCACGGTTGGTAATGGCTCTACGTCCACTATTGGTACAACGAATGCCGCGCTGAATCTTAATTCCGGCTCGGGCGTACTTACCCTTAATAATGGTGGGGCTGGGAATATTGATTTCTTTAGCAGGTCCAATATACTCACCAGTGGCGGGAATTTGTCACTGAATGGAACGCTTGCAGTCAACCAGGGCGGTTCGGCCGCAACAAAAACTACCATAGATTCCTCTGGTAATCTCTTGCCTGGTACAGATGGCGGAGCCAATCTCGGATCCAGTGCCCTTGCCTGGAACAATCTTTTTGTAAAAAATCTCAATCTCCCTCTTGCTGGAGGGATTGATGGCTACTGGCAGCTCTCCAGTGGGGCAAATTATGGTGTCCTTGCACCAACTAATACACAAAATGATTTGGCTGTAGGAGGAGCAGCAACAAGCTCGGCAGCATTCCAAATATTTGGCGAATCCTACATCAATGACCTTGGCACTGTCCCGGCAGGGACTGCCACAACAGCTGGCAATCTTACCTTCAGGGGGACAGCAGGATCTCAAACACTGTTCCAAATTAATACGCTCAATGGTTCAAATCTTGGCTTTTATAACAGCGTCGGCGGCGATAAAGGAATCACAACAAGTACCCCACTTCTTTACCTTGCAAATAATGGAAATGTAGGGATTGGGACAAATAATCCAGGTGCAGTCATGGAAATTCAAGGAGCATACCAAGCACCTTCCAATACAAATGCTACTCTACGGCTTGTTTCAACAGATACTTCAAGCGTGGTAGATAAAGGAGGCTCTGTTGCTTTCTTTGGACAAGATGGATCTGGGACTTCTCGTGACTGGGGCATTATTGGCGGATTTAAAGAAAATAGTACTAATGGCAATACCAATGGGTATCTTGCTTTTTATACGAGACCCAATGCAGGATCTTTTGGTGAGCGTATGCGTATCACCAGTGGTGGAACAGTTGGAATGGGCACCACCAGTCCACTCAACCAAGCAGGTCTTGATATAGAAAAAAATGGACTTGGCAATGCTATCTTAGATATCAACCAAACAGGGCTTGGTGATATCTTTACTGCTTCCGCAT
>JANWIQ010000039.1 GCA_025449795.1 Minisyncoccota bacterium | reverse complement strand
TATAATACTTCTAATGAAACGGCTTCTTACCTATACGGGTATCTTGGCATTCCTGGTTTTGGGCACTGTTGTTGCAATCCTCTATGGAAAAGGGTATGAATTTGGGTTTGGCAAGGGTGGTCCAGAAGTCACGGGAACAGGACTCTTGGTAGCAACCAGTACGCCAGATGGCGCACGAGTACTTGTGGATGGCCATCTGACTACTGCCACAAATAATACAATTAATCTTGCACCAGGTACCTATGATGTAAAAATAGAAAAAGATGGCTATTTTTCTTGGGAAAAACATCTTCAGATGCAAAAAGAAGTCGTTACCAAAGCTGCAGCGCTCCTTTTTCCCAAAGCACCCAAGTTGGAAAATATTACCGATTCAGGCGTAGTTAACCCGGTGATTGACCCATCCCACACCAAAATTGCCTATACCGTAGCATCCCAGTCTGCACAACAGAATGGCATCTACGTGCTGAGTTTGCAAAACCAATCGCTGCTCACCCTTCAGTCTGGAGCCACACAAATCGCAGACGAATCAACTGGCATTGCATTTTCCAAAGCAACGCTCACGTGGTCTCCTGATGGACAAAGTATTTTGGCAACTATCCCCTCTGCAGACGGCAGCACGACCCTTTATCTTTTAAATAGCACTGGCGCCAATGCTACTCCACAAGACGTGACGGTCACCTTTGCCACAGTAAAACAGATGTGGGACAAACAGATTACCGAGAAATCCCAAAGCCAGCTGAGTTCTCTTCGCGCGCCATTGCATCAATTTGTCAAAGACAACTGGCATATCCTTGCATGGAGCCCGGACCAGACAAAAATTCTTTACGAGGCAACAACGTCTGCGACTATGCCAGAAATTATCACACCGCCTCTTATTGGTACAAACTCTATCGCACAACAACGCGATTTGCAAGCAAATAGCGTATACGCTTATGACACAAAAGAAGACAGAAACTATTTACTTACTACGGGAGACAAAGCCTTTGGGTCAGATTACCAACTTACGTGGTTTCCTGACTCCGAACATCTCCTGTACGTCCACGACAAAAAAATTGACATCATGGAGTACGACAAAACCAACGACACAACCATTTATGCGGGGCCATTTATTGACAGCGATGTTTTCCCATGGGTAGATGGCACAAAAGTAGTCATGCTCACAGACTTTAATAACGCAGGTACCGCACCAAACCTCTACACGATAGACTTAAAATAAGACCAGTATTTGGTATATCGTATTTAGTATTTTGCTTGAGCTGATTTGAGCAATCCATTAAGTAATTTATGCACAGAGATGGTTTGTTGTGCAGCATCCTGAAAGAGCTTATTAGTTATATATTTTATATCTCGAGAAAATAACAATTGGTTTTGTAACTCGGTTAAAGATCCTTTAGCCATAAAGTAAAATTGCATTTTTTCTTTTTTCCCTTGGCGAGAAAATCCTTCTGCTATATTTGAGGTTATTGATAATGAGCATCTTCTCATTTGGTCTGTTAAGCTATATCTCTCTTCAGAAGGGAAATCCTTAGTTAATTTATATACTAATAGAGCTAGCTTATGACCCTGCCTCCAAACTTCCAGATCTGTAAAACTTTCAATCTTCATTGCTATATACAATATACTATATACAAAATACTATATTGGTTTTGCTATGACAAGCAGCCTCTTCCACGTTGTCCCAGGAGGCCAGCAGGTCTGGAGGACAAGTTGACTGCCGGTCTGCCTACTTTGGGTAATAAAAGAGACATCGTTCGGGTCAACAATTTTTGTGTCGGTAACCGCGTAATCAAACCGTTTCCCCAAATAAAATATTGTTACGCTGTCACCAGGATTGAGATTTTTCAGTAAATAAAAGACGGCATTATAGAGCCCTACATCCCAAAAATTATCTGTGGAATGAGCAAATAAATAAATACTTCCCGGCTCCCCTGGCAGAGATGTCCCCCTGGCATGGGCGACGCCTTTTTTGAGAATGGGTAAATAATTATCGGGATTGGATGGGTCGACATTGGCAAATACCTGGGAATTTGCGCCAATTTTGGGTATCAAAATATCAAATTGTGTATCTTTTGGTATCAAAAGCTGGTCAGCGCCATTCACAAAAAGGCTAGGCGCAGAACCTGTCTGTACATTGGTAGCACCTGTTGGGGCAGCAGCCGCAATGGTGTAATGCACTCCTTGCCAGTTGTGCAGCTGAAAAGCTACTTCAAAATATACTGCAGGGCCAAATGTCGCCCCGACCCCATAGAGCGCAAATAGAAGCAGAAAATTCCCTACCGTTTTGAGGACAAGGAAACGAATAATTTCTTTGTGAGTCATATCCTAAGTATAGAATATTTTTTACCTAACAGAAAGGGAAAAGTGTATAATAGAAACATGAGCGAAGATACAGCCTTAGAGAAAACTATAAAATACCAACTCCTAAAAGGCGCGCCCGGGCTGCCTGATGAACAAAATACTCTACCCCCCAGTCCCGGTATGTATGCTCAGCTTGGTATTGCGATTATTTTTGCAGCAAAAGAAGCAAATCTTCCTATAGATATGCGAGAAAACCCAGCAACGAAGGGTCTCATGCACGGAGTAGAAATTGTAGACACAGGAGAACAAGCACAGGTAGCAATGGAAATGCAAGCCCTCATAGAAAAACTTCGTCTCCAAAACCCAAATGCAATCACCCAAGATTATGAAACCATACCAGGTACTGGAGTAATACGTGTGAGGCTGGATCCGCAGAAAGAGTTTCCCTGCATAGAATTTAGAGGACCCACCATTCCCCTTTCTGCTTCTCCCCAACAGCAAGCAGGTCACCAAATGGTACAAATTTCACACGTACAACTACTACCTACAAAGCCTACAAGAGTGGTAGATTAACTTTATGATTGGGGTAATTATTGAGGTGAAGAAAATTAAGAGCCCGAAAATATTTCACCAAATAACCTATTCTCCCTTTGTTGGCGTGTCTCTGGTGTAATTTCTAGGGTATACACTTCTCTTTCCACTCCTTCATGCCCTGTACCTCCGGCAATTGTTTCGACTGGTGGTTTGCTTCCAACCGTTCGGTATGTATGGGATCCTAGACAATTTTTGGCGTCCCCACCCAGAATCGGACTGGGATCTTCTCGTTAGGACTGAGAGGCTCTATCCTTTTAAGCTATAGGGACATGAATAATAATCCAATAAACGAATATACAAATAAACGAATTATTGCGTTAATTGTATTTTAGCACGTAGTCGACCAAGAGCGACAGAACTTGAACTTTTGGCTGATCTCATTTTATCACATCCAAAGCTCGATATGGGAACAGCACTGGCTAGACCACTCGATGATGAAAACTTTACCTATGGAATGAATGATTTAGGTATGAAGTATGCCTACTGATAAATTTAATGTTGTCTTCTGGTTGGTCTCTGACCTCTTATTGGAGGCAAAGGTAGTCCTTGTAATTCTGAAGTTTCTTTAATAGCTCTGTTGTATCCTAACTTGTTAAATCCATTTACAATAAAGCCACATCCAGATACGATAGCTGCAACCGCTATTCCTTTTAAGAAAGGTTCTGGTAGAGCAAGAAGACCAAACGCTGATATTGTTGAGCTAACGCCAAAGAAAATATCCCACGCTGCTCCTCCTCGCCTTTCTGGTAGATTTGGGTTAGGGTTTTCAGCTGCCATAGTAAATTACATATATCATAAGCCTATAGCAGTTGTCAACACTCAGCTGGGGTATCTTTGGTCATGTGACCAATTTGACAAAAGTACTCTACAATTATTTTAGAGGCACTATTATGAATCAAGAAGACAAAGCCCAACAGCCACACCAAACAGCACAGCCTGCACCACCTGTGCCAACTCAGGCGGGTCAACAGCTTGAGGACATTGCAAAATATCTTAATGACAACCACTACAGCAGGCCTACCAGTGTTGGCGGTGGCACGCATGAACAATATACCATTGATGTAAAACGTGTATCTGAAATCTTGCGAGATTCCATTTATTGTGGCGTTTTATTGTTTGGTGAAAAGGAAAAGAAAATAGTTGACCTCACGGAAATATATGATTTTATTCCAATGGTAATAGTAGATGAGTTTCTCAAGATAAATAAAATCACCAGTATTGATAAGTTCTTCAAGCAACGTATCAAGGTAGAAAAAGAAGGCGCAATTAAAGCAGACTTACTACGAGGCAAAATTATTTGTGGGTACTGCCAGCACCCAATGGTATCTGCATAATTACCGCTGCGATAATAAATCATGCAAGGCAAAAATAAAGGCTCTGCGGACACATGTGGTAGTTGACTATTGTGTCGAGTTTCTCAGACAGCATAAATTTACCTCACGGGCAACCTATGATGACTATGTTACAGAAATGAAAAAAGTAATTGGAGAGAAAGAAAGTATCCTGGAGACGCAGCGGCGAACACTGACAAAGGCTGTAGTAGATGGAGACGAAAAGGTAGAGAAGATAAAAGAGTTACTGCTACATGAGACTGATATACAGGTAAAAGATACATTCAGAGCAGACTTGAAAAAAGAGCAAGCAGGGATTGTATCATGAAAGCAGATTTAGACAAACTCAAGGCAGAGAAAGAAAAGCATAAACAGGCAATTATGAGTTATGAACAATTCCTTGAACTATTCACTGATTTGCCTAATATAGTAAGCAAAACGAAGTCTTTGAAAGAAAAAGATTATTTACTTGGAAAAATCTTCTTGAACTGTGTGGTAAAAGATAAGAAAGTGTTGTCCTGTCAACTTAATCCACCATTCAATAAGTTTGTGAAACATGGTGTATTGACGTCTAGTCGGGGTGGGCGGAATTGGACCGCCTGCCTCTCGGTCCCGAACCGAGCGGTCTACCGATGACCTACACCCCGAAGGCTTTCCCTATTTTACTTTCTTACGGAATAAAATACAATTATAAGTACCTTAAGTATCTTATGCTGTTTATATAAGCTCCCTAAACCGCAAAGTCCCGAAGAAGCAGCAAATTTTATGCTTACTCTTGCATCAAGCAATCTATCTTCTTTCACGCCAAATAAAAGCTGCTGAGGAGAAATTTATCAAAGAAGGTGGATATAGTGAAAGATTACTCAAGAAAAGGCTTGATGCAAGAAGAAACTAATTCCCAGCATTCCGACTTTTCTTCTTGAAAAAATTTTTCCATTCTGCCATGATATGACCATGGAACAACATCTTACGAAAGACGAACGGAAAAAACTCCGGCAGGAAGAGTGGCAAAAAAAACAAGCAGAAGAAGCAAAGAGAAAAAGAGTAAGTAAAATTACCTGGTGGGTAGGCGGACTGGTCGTCCTAGGACTTTTGGTCTGGTTTGTCTATGCACTGGTAAATAGCCCTAGCACTCCAGCGACTGTCCTTAGCGCCCCGGGACCCAAATCTACTGACATGACCTATGGGAATCCAAAAGCAAAAGTTGTGCTTACTGAATATGCAGACTTTCAGTGCCCGGGATGCGGTGCATATTACCCTATCCTCAAGCAACTTACCACGCAGTATAAAGACAAATTGTTTTTTGTGTATCGCTTTTTCCCCCTTGAGCAAATTCATAAAAATGCATTAGTAGCTTCCGAGGCAGGGTATGCCGCAAGTCTGCAGGGGAAATTCTGGGAAATGCATGACTTACTTTTTGCCCACCAAAATGATTGGGCAGAGCTGAATGATCCAAGCAGTAACTTCCTCTCCTACGCTAAAGTTGCAGGACTGGATGTAGCCCAATTTAAGAAAGACTGGACAGCTGGGTCTACGCAAAATTACATAAAATCTCAAGAACAAGCAGCACTGGACCTCGGCCTTCCTGGGACACCCTCATTCTTTCTGAATGGCAAGCAAATCCAAAATCCTCCAACCCTTCAGGATTTTCAGAAGCTAATAGACCAGGCCTTGGCTAACGCCAAATAAATATCCAATGTCAAATTTCAAATATCAAATTCCCAATGACATTGGAAATTGGTAGTATTGGATATTGGTAATTATTGAAAATTCTCATTTATGAGCATAACTGATTGGAGTATTTCTTACAAAAAAGCAGTGCAGGCTTTCCCTCGCCTTTCCAATACTGCCATAGGCTATTTGCAATACGCCATAGGCTTACTGGCTATTGCCGGATTTTTGGATGCAGCGTACTTAACTATTTTGCATTACAAAAATGCCATCCCGCCTTGCACGCTCAGCGGGTGTGAAACCGTCCTGACCAGTACCTATGCTACGATTGCCGGCATTCCTATTTCCCTTCTTGGTGCCGGATATTATTTAGTCGTCGTAGTACTCATTGGTATTTTACTTAGTACAAACCTTTCCCCTCGTAATGTCTGGAGAATAAACACCTTCTTAGTCGTTATCACGGGTCTTGGGCTTCTTATTGGCTTAGGGCTTGTATATATCCAGGCATTTGTGTTGCATTCCTTTTGCCAATATTGTCTGGCAAGTGAGGTAATAGATTTTTTGCTTTTTGACTGCACCTGGTGGCTGTGGAGAAAGGCTGCATAAGCAGCCTAGATTGTTCTATTGTTTTATGGCTATATTGCTATGGAAACAAAGAAAAAATACTTACAGTTAAATGATATTTCTTGTTATAAGCGATCGTTTAACCTCTCCAATTATGTTTGGAATATTGTTATTACATGGGACCATTTTGCAAAACAAACAGTCGGTATACAATTTGTAACAGCTTTAGATTCAAATTCAGCAAATATAGCTGAGGGTTTTGGGAGATATAACAAAAAGGATAAGATAAAGTTTTACTATTATTCTTTTGGGTCAGTCAAGGAAAGCTTAGACTGGAATGAAAAATCGAGAATACGTACACTTTTAACCAAAGAACAATATCAATATATTCTTAAAGAACTACTCGAATTACCAAAAGAAATACATCACTTAATAAGATTTACTAACGAAAAGCTAGAACAATAAATCAATCTAACAATATAACAATTTATCCCAGCTCTTCTTCGGAGTAAATGGTGGGGGTGGAAATTTTTTTCCAGGAGAATAATTCTTCAGGGGCAAAAAGTAATTGTAGCTCTTTTGCTGCTGCCTCACTACTTTCTGATGCGTGAATAAGGTTGAGCTGTTGGCTCATGCCAAAATCGCCTCGAATGGTCCCTGGTTCTGCGTCTCTGGCAAGCGTAATACCAATCATTTTTCTGACAGTATCGGCAACATGTACCCCTTCCCATACCATTGCAACAACCGGATAAGACATCATATATGCTTTGAGGTTAGGGAAAAATGCCTTATCTTTGTGGTGGGCATACCATTCTTCCAAGGTTGC
>JANWIQ010000038.1 GCA_025449795.1 Minisyncoccota bacterium | reverse complement strand
GAGAAAACGTAAAACTTAAAATGAAAAACGTAAAAGAACTACAGCATACCTATGGAATTGGAGAGAATTATATTCTTTTTGTGGGGACACTGCAGCCGAGGAAGAATGTGGCAAGGCTCATAGAGGCATTTGCGAAACTTAAAACTAAAAACGTAAAACCTAAAATAGAAAATTTAGCATTAGTCATAGTAGGCAAAAAGGGATGGCTGTATGAAGAAATTTTGGCAGCGCCCAAAAAATATGGGGTAGAAGATAGTGTGAAATTTTTGGACTTTGTCCCTTCTGATGATTTGCCAAGCCTGTACAAAAATGCGCTTTGCTATGTATTGCCCAGTTTGTATGAAGGTTTTGGCCTGCCGGTAGTGGAAGCAATGCAGTATGGGTGTCCTGTTATTACCAGTAATGTGAGTAGCCTTCCTGAGGCGGGCGGGGATGCCGCAGAGTATGTAGACCCCGAAAATGTTGCAGATATAGCAGAAAAAATAGAAAAAGTGATAGGAGACGAAAAACTAAGAAAAAATATGGTACAAAAAGGCTATGCACATATAAAAAAGTTTTCTTGGGAAAAAGCGGCCAGACAAACCTTGGATGTTTTGCAAAGTATTGCAAAAACTAATGGATAAATTGCTATATTGTTAAATTGTTAGAGTTTTGGATTTATTGACGACAATGTAGCCATTTAACAATTTAATGATGAATAAAATAATTCGAAGGATGAATACCGTATCACTGGAATTCGTTGTGTGGGTGCTCCATTGCGTGGGATATATCCCTTTGCATCACGTGAGAAGATTTTTCTATCGGTTGGCAGGGATGAAAATAGGGAAAGGAAGTGCTCTCCATATGCATACTGTTTTGTATGATCCTACAAATATTTCTATAGGAGAAGACACGATTATAGGAGAAAAAGCTGTGCTTGATGGGAGGGACCGGTTGACTATTGGTAGCCATGTCGATATTGCTTCCGAGGTCATGGTATACAACAGTGAGCACGATATACATAGTGAAGACTTTCACGCAATACACGCGCCAGTTGTCATAGAAGATTACGTATTTATTGGTCCGCGAGCAATTATTTTACCTGGAGTGACGATAGGAAAAGGTGCGGTTGTTGGTGCAGGAGCTGTGGTAACAAAAGATATTACTCCATTTACCATAGCTGGAGGAGTTCCGGCAAAGGAAATTGGAAAACGAATGAATACAAACCCTTTATACAAACTAAAAAGAGCTGCCTGGTTTCGATAAACGTGTTATGCGACTTTCTGTTATTTTACTCAATTACAAAAGAAAAGAGCTCACTATTGCTTGTGTCACATCTTTATATAGGCAATATAAAAAACAATTGGAAAAAGGGGAATTTGAAATTATTATTGTGGATAATTTGTCCAAAGACGGATCTGTTGCATATCTTACCAAGGAGATCAAAAAAAAGAAATGGGAAGCAGTTACCCTCATTGCAAATACAGAAAACGCAGGATTTGGCAAAGGATGTAATCTTGGAGCAGAGAAGAGCAAAGGGGAATATTTGCTCTTTTTAAATAATGACACACAGGTTTTGGATACGGGATTTATGGGAATGATAGATTTCATGGACAGCCGTCCGTATGTGGGGAATTTGGGTGGAAGAATGGAGAACGAAGATAGGACTCCGCAAGCATCCGCAGGAAAATTCTATCATCTTTTCAATGTGACACTTATGCTTTTCGGATTGCAGCGATTTGGGCTTATCTATAATAGTCCTCGGGAAATACGCAAAGTTGACTGGGTAAGTGGGGGATGCATGATGGTGAGAAAAAATATATTTGAAAAAATAGGAGGATTTGACCAAAATCTTTTTATGTATGTTGAGGATGTAGACTTGTGCTTCCGCTTCAAAAAAGCGGGTCTGCTTACCTTTTTTTACCCTTTTGTGTCGGTAATGCACAAAGGACAAGGAAGCAGTAATAAGACTTTTGCGATTGTGAATATCTACAAAGGATTGGTATTTTTGTATAAAAAACATTATCCGTCTTGGCAGGTAGGGGTTCTTACCTGTATACTCAAACTTAAGGCAAGAATACTTATTGTTATAGGAAAATTGTCACACAACAAATATCTAATTTCTACCTATGAAGAAGCTCTTAGCATTTTTAGATAACCATATCTTAAAATTCGCTGTCATTTTTGCTAGCCTTTTTGTTGTATTGTATCCAAAACTTCCCAGCATTTACATTACCCATACGTGGGTATATGTGCGGCTTGAGGATTTTGTTATTGGCGCTGTGGTAGTTATTTGGTTAGTGCAGTTTCTCAGGAAAAAAGTACGGCTTGCTCTTCCGGTAGGGATACCTATTCTTTTGTATTGGTTGGTTGGTCTTGTTTCTACGTTATATTCAATCCAATTTATCGGTCCTCACCTTATTAACTACTTCCCTAAACTCGTTGCACTGGAATATGTACGAAGAATTGAATACATGATTCTCTTTTTCGTTGGATTTTCGGCAATAAAAAGCAGAAAAGATCTGAAGGACTTTATTGTTTTTCTTTTTCTAGGCGTTGCAGCAGTGATTGCTTATGGATTTGGGCAACACTTTTATCCATATTTTTGGAAATATCTTCCGCAATTTTTGCAAAAGACTAATTTTTGCTTCCCTTCTTACCAGACGGGTAATGAGGAATTTGCCAAAGGTATACCCCTGTGTCTTCCGGTGGGATCACGCGTAACTTCTACTTTTGGCGGCCATTATGACTTAGCAGGATACTTGATAATAGTGCTGCCTATTATTCTTGGGGTAGGTATTTTTATCAAAAGAAAGCTTACCAAGGCACTTTTGGCGATACTTTTTATTACCGGTGTAATTACACTTATTCTCACTTCTTCCCGTAGCGCATTCATCGCGTATCTATTTGCAGTTGTAGCGCCGCTTTTCTTTTTAGGAAAAAAGAAATACATCCTGCCGGTGCTGTTTCTTAGTGTTATTTGCCTAGGGCTTTTTAGCGAATCCACTATCCAGCGTTTTGCCCAGACATTTCGTTTGACAACAGTTGTGGTAAATATGCAGGGACAAGTAGTTGGGCTTGCAGAAAATAGTTTGTCCCAAAGTCTCCAAAATCAACTAAAGAAAAATAATAAAGTGATTCAGGCCACACAAATTATACAAGGAGTTGTCCCGGAAGGATCAAGCTTTATTACCCTGCCGCAAAAAAAAGTTGCAACAACAACGGCAGTAATTCAGCAGGGAATTTCGGGAAAAGAAGCGGAAAAATTACAGCTTGCCAATGGTGGTTTGCAACTCTCTACGGTAAAGGGAAATTTTTCCGTCCAAAAAGCGCTTGTATATGACATTTCCGTAACGACAAGACTGCAAGGAGAATGGCCGCATGCTATTTCGTCTTTCTTGCAGTATCCCTTATTGGGACAAGGATACTCTACGCTTACCCTTGCTGTTGACAATGATTATCTTCGATTGCTTGGTGAATCCGGCATTTTGGGATTTGTTGCATTCGTAAGTGTATTTGTTATTTTGGGTATTTTTCTTCGCCAACTTATTCCCGTCTCAGAAGACCCATTGGTAAAAATATTTGTATATGGGCTTGCAGGAGGGGTGATTGGATTATTTGTTAATGCAACGCTATTTGATATTTTTGAAGCTTCAAAAGTTGCAGAACCTTTGTGGCTTCTTTTAGGTATAGGAGCAGGAGCATTGGCACTTGAGAAAAAGAAAGTGAATTACCTAAAAGATATTTCAACAATTGCAACATCCCGAATTTTTCTAGGAATATACCTTTTTATTATTACTTTTGTTGCATTTATGGGAAGTATCGGAAACTTTTTCGTGGGAGATGATTTTGTATGGCTTAAATGGGCTGCTACTTCCAGTATCCATGATGTAATTCACTACTTTACCAATGCAAGTGGATTTTTCTACCGTCCACTGGATAAGACGCTCATGCTACTTTTTTATTCTGTTTTTGCTTTTCAACCACAAGGGTATCATGTGATTATACTTTTTCTTTACGGTCTTATGGGTGTTGGCGTATTTAATCTTACGAATATCTTACTAAAGAAAAAGGGTCTTGCATTTGCCGCTGCGGTGCTTTTCTTATTACTTCCTCTCCACGGAGAAAATGCAAATTGGATATCCAGTCTTTCTATAGATCTCTCAGGCGTTTTGCTTCTTTTTGGTGTAATCCAATTTATTCATTTCCGCCAAAGAAAATCATGGTGGGGATATAAACACTATGTAGTAGTTTTTCTTTTCACTCTTTTTGCCCTCCTATCTTACGAGCTTGCGCTTGTGATGCCGCTACTGTTTCTTGCTGTTGATCTTTTTGTTGTGGGTGCTATTTCCTGGAAAAAAGTATGGGGATATATTCCTTTTCTTCTTCTTGACGTAGTATATTTTGCAATGCGGCTACATGCGCATGCATTTGTTGGAGGAGGAGATTATTCCTACAGTATTCCTCACCTTATTCCTAACGTGATTGGGAATAGCGTGGGGTATGTGGGGTTATTTATTTTTGGAGAAAAAAGCTTGCCTATATATGAAGCTTTACGTCTTCACGCAAAAGCATTCTCTTTGCCAATTATTATTCTTGTGGCAGTAATTATTGTGGGTTTATATATACGCGTAAGAAAATTGCAATGGAAAAAATTACTTACTACCAGGTCTTTTCCTCTTTTCGCAATTGTCCTATGCATTATTGCGCTCCTTCCGTATTTTGGCTTGGGAAATATTGCGCAGCGTTATGGATATCTTGCGTCGGTTGGATTTGTAATGCTTGCGGTATGGCTTTTGGAAAAAGGTATTGCCCGGCTGGCTAACAAGAAGGCGCAAGTAGCGAGTGGTGTTTTGGTGACAATAGGTATTTTGGTATGGTGCATTATTTCTGTAAAGACAGTAGGGCAGGAATGGCAGCACGCTGCAAAGATTTCATACAACACGTTAGGATACCTTAAGATAGAATACCCAACGCTTCCTCAAAACTCGATTCTTGTCTTTATTAACAGGCCTATCCAATACCAAAATGCGTGGGTTTTCCCAACAGGCCTACGTGAGGGGTTGTGGTTTCTTTATCGAGATGAAACGCTAGATGTTTTGGATGCTACGGGTCTGCAGCAGGCAAAGCAAATGAGGCAAAGGAATACATCCCATATTTTTCAATTTTTAGAAGACTATCACGTGACAAAAGTTGAATGAGTTTTTTTACAAAACATATCCGTACCATATTGCTTATCATGTTACTTCTCCTTGGAGTAGGCGTGAGGCTTTACCGATTTACCAATCCTATTGCAGATTGGCATTCTTGGCGACAGGCAGATACTGCTGCGGTTACGTGGAATTTTGTGCACAATGGTTTCGATCTACTGCATCCCCAATATTTCGATATTTCCAATGTGCAGTCAGGATTGGATAATCCTCATGGCTATCGTTTTGTCGAGTTCCCTTTATATAATTTGGTCAGTGGAGACTTGTATGTGCTTTTTCACACGTTTACACTTGAGGGATGGGAAAGAATAGTTACCATTTTTTCTTCTGTCGCAGGCAGTTTGTGTTTATTTCTTTTTGTCAGAAGGCGGTCAAGCGAACCCATCGCATGGTTTACGCTTATTTTTTCACTTTTCTTGCCATTCAACATCTATTACGGCAGAACAATTCTGCCAGATTCGTCAATGATCGCAACGATGCTGGTTGCATTGTTTTTCTTGGATACATGGTTGGAGGGATTTCGAAAAAAAACAAAACCAAATATTCTTTTTCTCATCCTTGCATCGGTATTTTTGGCAGCTTCACTTCTTCTTAAGCTCTATACGATTTTTTACTTTTTTTCATTTTTTGTTCTTATTTTTTCAGTTTTGCAGTGGCGGGCGCTAAAACGTATAGATTTGTGGGTTTGCTTTGTTGCAACGTGTATCCCCATTGTCGCATGGAGGCTTTGGATACTTCAGTATCCGGAGGGAATTCCAGCAAGTAGTTGGCTTTTTAATGGGAATGACATACGCTTTCGACCAGCATTTTTCCGCTGGATCTTTTACGAAAGATTAACCAAGCTTATTGCCGGCTATATTGGTGATATAACTATTATCGCAGGCGTTATTGCCATGTTGCGAGCAAAAAAAGATAAATGGTTTTTAATCTCGTTTGTGTTGTGTGCGCTGCTGTATGTTTTTGTTATCGCCACAGGCAATGTCCAACATGATTATTATCAAATTGTTGTGATGCCAGCAGTTGCAATCGTGATGGGCTTTGGAGCTATGTATGTCCTTACATTTCTTCAAAAAATTTTACCAACACGGATGGCATATGGTCTTGTTGGGGTATTGATACTCGCAGGATTTTGGTTATCGTGGTTGCAGGTTCGTGATTATTTTAATATCAATAATATAGCAATCGTACGCGCAGGAATTGCAGTAGAGAAAATAACTCCACCCTATGCAAAATTGCTTGCGCCTTATGGAGGAGATACAACCCTCTTGTATTACACAAAAAGAAAAGGTTGGCCAAGTTTCGAACATGATCTTGCTACGTTGCGTACCATGGGCGCTGATTATCTTGTGTTGGTCAATCCAAAACCCGCAGATTATGGAATTGCCAAGCAGTATAAGATTCTATCAGAAACAAATGATTATATATTGTTTAAATTACAATAATTAGGCATATATCTATGCGAATCTTGATTGTCTCATCATTTTTGCCGTTTCCGCTTCATTCGGGTGGACATGTGAGGTTGTATAACCTTATGGAGCAATTGTCCCACAAGCATGCTTTGACTTTGGTATGCGAGAAAAGGGATTTTCAGACAAAGGAAGATATTGCAGAAGTAAAAAAGTTGTGTGAAGAGGTATATGTCGTGGATAGAAAAAAACAATGGTCTATAAAAAATATCGCAAAAGCGGGATTTTCTCCGTACCCTTTCTTACTAATTGGTCACACATCACTCGCAATGAAGCAAATTATTGTCGATTTGCTGAGAAAAAAAACATTCAATCTTTTGCATGTGGAGACATTTTATGCATTTCAGAATCTACCAAAAACCTATCTCCCGGTAATTTTAGCAGAGCATAATATTGAGTACCAAGTGTATAAAAAGTATGTGGATGTTGCTCCATTACTTCTTCGACCGCTTTTGTTGGTAGACATTCAAAAAATAAAATATTGGGAAAAGAAGTTTTGGCAAAAAGCTACCACACTTGTTGCTGTTTCTGAAGCCGATAAATCCCAAATGAATCGCCCAGATGTAGTAGTCGTCCCTAATGGGGTAAACTTAAAGAATTTCAAATTTCAAATATCCAATACCAAATTTAAAATGAAAGAGAAGCGAATATTATTTATGGGAGATTTTAAATGGCTACAAAATAGGGAAGCGGCAAATGTTATTCTGGATAAAATCTGGCCAAAAGTTCAGTCACTGGTCTCTAGTCATCAGTCGTTGGCATATACTAAATTGTGGATTGTTGGAAAACACATTCCTGAAGGAATAAAGAGCCAACAAGGTAAAAGTATTATTATCGATGAGCATGCACCAGACGCGACAGAAAAAATTTATCAAAAGTCCTTTGCTCTATTGGCTCCTATCCAAGTAGGTGGAGGGACAAGCTATAAAATACTGGAATCTATGGCAAGTGGAGTTCCTGTGGTAACAACAGAGTTGGGTGTAGCAGGATTAGGTGCCAAAGATGGCGTAGAAGCTCTGGTAGGGAAGACTCCTGAAGATTTGACACGTTTGGTATTTTCGCTGTTGGAAGATGAAAAAAAATATGAGCATATTGCAGCACAAGCAAGGCTTCTTATAGAAAGAAAATATTCCTGGGAGCATATATCGGGTATCCTAGAGAAAGCATATGAAGAGGCGGTAACCTTATGATTGAGGTATCTATTATTATTGTAAGTTATGGAACAGCCAAACTTACCCAAGAAGCAGTAGCTTCTATAGAAGCGTGTTATCCCAAGGAAGTAGAAAGCGGAACATACGAAATAGTGGTATCCGACAACAACTCTCCCGATGATACCGTTGCTTTGCTCAAGGAGTATAAAAAAAATTCCTCAATAAAACTTCTTATTATCTTGGATAATAAGAAGAATTTGGGCTTTGCAAAAGGAAATAATGTTGCCCTTAAAAAGGCGAAAGGTAAGTATCTCCTTTTTCTTAATCCAGATACGCTGATGCGTCCGAAGACAATTCCAACGCTTATCACTTTTATGGACCAACATCCTGAAGCGGGAGCAGTAACATGCCAAGTAGATATTCCCAGTGGAACAATTGATGAAGCTTCTCACAGGGGATTCCCAACGCCTTGGAATGCATTTACCCATTTTAGTGGACTTGAGAAAGTATTCTCTCACTCAAGAGTATTTGCAGGATACACCAGAGGGTGGGAAAATCTAAAAAAAATACACCAAGTGCCGGCAATCGTGGGGGCATTTATGCTCGTACGTCGTGAAGCAGGCGAGCAAATTGGGTGGTGGGATGAAGACTATTTTTTTTACGGAGAAGATTTGGACTTTTGCTATACATTAGGTGAAAAAGGATGGAAAATCTATTACAACCCGACCGTATCCATTCTTCATTATGGGGGGGTTTCAAGTGGGATAAAGAAGCAGTCCCAAGGCATTACTACAGCAAATGTTGAGCGAAAAAAATTAATGCAACGGTATCGATTTGATGCGATGAGAATTTTTTATAAAAAGCATTATATGCAAAAGTATCCCAAATTAGTAACATGGTTTGTTATGAAAGGCATAGAGTATTTATACAAGAAAAATTTGCCAAAAATATCCCCACAATGAATGACCGTACTTACAAAATAGGAATTGATGCTAGGCTTTGGAATGAGACTGGGGTTGGGCGTTACATCAGGAATCTCGTGAGGGAGCTGCAACATCTGGATACAAAAAACCAATATATTTTGTTTGGTTTATCAAAAGATATTCAGGAGATTCAATTTTCAATTTTCAATTCTCAATTTTCAATTGTTTCAGCTGATGTGCGTTGGCACACAATGGAAGAACAAATCAAACTTCCTAAAATTTTGGAAAAAGAAAACCTAGATTTGATGCATTTTCCTTATTTCTCTGTCCCCATTGGGTATAAGGGAAAATATATCCTTACTATTCATGATCTTATTCTGCACCATTTCCCAACAGGCAAAGCATCTACTCATTCAAATATTATTTACTGGATGAAGCTGCAAGGATATAAATACATTATCTCCCAAGCGGCAAATAATGCAGAAAAAATTATTACGGTAAGTAATGCTACTAAAGAGGAGATAGTGCAACATCTTCATGTCCCACAGGAGAGGGTAGTGGTTACTTATGAAGGAACAGATGCGCAAATCTTAAATCCCAAATCCCAAATCTCAAATAAAGAGAATAAATTCCAAATTCTAAATTCTAAATTCTTTCTTTACGTGGGGAATGCCTATCCACACAAGAACCTGGAAACGCTCGTTGAAGCGTTCGCTGTGTTTTGTCATCCTGAACATAGTGAAGGATCTCAATCTATAAATAGAGATTCTTCGCTTTCGGCTCAGAATGACATCAAATTAATACTGGTTG
>JANWIQ010000037.1 GCA_025449795.1 Minisyncoccota bacterium | reverse complement strand
TATTGCGGCGACTTGGACTGGGTCTGATGAAAACAAAGGATAAAGTTTTGCCGTGGCGATTTATTGAAGCATTTGATTATGATACCGGAACCATAAAGTTGCGGCTTCGGCAAAACAACCTAGCCAAGTTACACCCTGCAGAAATTGCAGATATTTTAGAAGACGCTGGAGCAAAAGAAAGATTGGGAATTGTTGAATCCCTCAACGCAAAACAAGCAGCACGAGCAATAGAAGAAGCTGATGAAGAAACCCAGCTTTCCATTCTGGAAAATCTTACCCCGCAGGTCTTGAAAGACGTAATTAATACCATGCATATTTCAGAACTTGCTGATGTCTTCCATGACTTAAACCCTCTGAAATCAATAGAAATACAAAAAGTTTTGGGGATAGATAGGTTACAAAAAATAAAAGTGCTTTCTTCCTTTTCCGATACTGATGCTGGTGGCCTTATGCATGAACTTTTTACCCAGAAGGAGAGTACCACCCACGTGGAAGAACTTATTGCTGATTTGAAAGACCGTTCGTATATTCCGGAAATTGTTATAGTTACCCATCATGGGACATTTCTTGGGACATTGCAGGTAAAAGATCTTCTTCGAGCAGATAGGGCTACCTATCTTGCAAAAATGGCACTGGATAATAAATGTATTACACAAAAAACATCATTCCATGATATGCTTCGAATTTTTACTCAGTATAACCTTCGGGTGCTTCCTGTAATTAATGACGAGAAAATTCCCATAGGTATTGTTTTGGTTGACGAGCTTCTCAAAATTATTGATGAGGAGCAAGAAAGAGATGAAAATCTTTAGAAATTATTTTTTGCGCTTTTTGCCGCTTTTGGCTGTTATCGGACCAGGTATTATTTCTGGATCGGTAGATAACGATGCGGGTGGCATCACTACCTATTCCGTTGCCGGTGCACAATTTGGCTTTGGGTTGTTGTGGGTACTTTTTCTGACAACCTTTTCTCTTGCAATCACCCAAGAAATTGGGGCACGTATGGGGCTTGCTACGGGAAAAGGGCTTGCGTCTTTAATCCGCGAAAAATTTGGTATCCGCTGGACTGCGTGGATCATGTTAATCTTGCTTGTTGCTAATATTGGCACAATTGCCGCTGAATTTGCGGGAATAGCCGCGGCTATGGATATTTTTAGCGTTCCGCATATTGTGTCTGTTGGTATTGCAGCGGTTTGTATTTTCTTTTTGGTAACAAAAGGGAATTTTAAAAATTTGGAAAGAATATTTCTTATTACATCTGCATTTTATCTTGTCTACATTGTTTCTGCATCCCTTGCGCATCCGCACTGGCAAATGGCGATAAAAAACATCGTCATACCAAGCATACAGATAAATAAAACCTATTTCCTTACCCTTATTGCAGTCATTGGAACAACCATCACTCCATGGGGACAATTTTTTATTCAAAACTACGTTGTCGATAAGAAGCTTACCAAGGATGATATGAATATCGAACGCGGGGATGTATTTTTTGGATCGTTTATTACAAATTTTATTTCTTTCTTTATTATCGTGGCATGCGCTGCGACAATTTTTGCTCACCATGGGTCTATCCAAACCGCAGGAGATGCAGCAGTAGCACTTGTACCACTCGCCGGAAAATTAGCTGGTTTGCTTTTTGCTTTTGGGCTGCTGAATGCATCTATCTTTGGCGCCGCTCTCGTCCCCGTCTCCACATCCTATGTTGTTACAGAGGCATTTGGATTTGAGTCTGGCCTTAACTTTTCTTTTTCGGAAGCAAAGGAATTTTATGGGTTATTTGCATTTCTTCTCATAGTGGGAAGCCTTTTAGTTATCTTACCCTTTGTTCCCCTGCTTACTATTCTTTTTGTAAGCCAGGCAATTAATGCAGTCTTGCTTTTACCAATCCTGGTCTTTGTATTTATTCTTTCCAACGATAAAAAACTTCTGAATGGGTATGCAAATAATTCGATCATCAATATTGTCGTAATTATTACCTTCCTTGCCATTGCGGTAAGTTCTATTATCTATTTCTTGTCTCTTTTTGTGGGTTGAGATAAGGGAAAATTCTTCTGCAACTTTATCCGCAAAAGAAATCGCCCCACCGAGAACTTCTTACCAACGTCATATGTTTTTCATAAAAAGAGAAGATACTGTCAGGATAACCTATATGCATGCACGGTGTGTCAATAATTATTCCCACTAAAAATGACTATGAACATATTATTACTCTGGTAAAACACATTGACAGCGTGATGCATGAGAGCAATCTTCCCTATGAAGTTATTTTTGTCGATGACCATTCAATTGACCTTACGCAACAAATAATACAAAGGCTTTCTTCACTGTATCCTATTCGTTTACGTATCAAAAAAAGTCTTCCAGGAAAAATATACTCACTAAGAGAAGGTATTACCCAAGCGTACTACGATACCATTGCACATATCACCACAAAAAATTATACACCGAAATTAATCCCGCGCATGATTGATAAAATTAATGAGGGATTTGATATTGTCGTTGCAAAAAGAGAAGAAAAACAGCATACAAAGAAAGAAAGTGAAAAAATTTTATATTTTTTTTGGGGAAAACTTTTTCATCACTTAGACCTTGATTTTGATTCTCAGTTAAAAGTATTCCGAAAAGAAATTATTCAAAGGCTTACTTTTGCACATAGTCGTCCATCCAGTTTTTGGTTTGGATTGCTTATTCGTGCACGCAATGCAGGGTATAAAATAACGAGTATTACCTTTCCTTTTGAAAAAAAGTTTTCCGATAAAAATAGGAATATATTCCACATTGCGTGGGATATTTCTTTTTGTGCGATTGATTTGAAATTTGCAAACACTGACGTGTTACCTCTTCCAGATGGATTTCTTTTTCAGGGAAAGGAATTTCTGCATTACTCACGCATACGGCTTTCAGAGTCTGCATTTTTTTCCTTAAGCAGCCAGCAGAAAAAACTGCTTCTTTTTACTTTTTGCGCATTTTCCCTTGGTATTATACTCAATTGGCAAAATACCCTTATCTTCTTTATTTCATTACTTACTTTTTTGTATTTTTCTGATTTATTATTTAACCTCTATCTCATCATTCAGAGCTTTACTAAACCTTCTGAGATTTATATAACCGATGAAAGCATACACCGCACAAGAGAATGGCCTACGTATAGTATACTTTGCCCTCTGTATAAAGAAAAAGCAGTGCTTACCCAATTTATCCAAGCAATAGAAAGCCTTGATTATCCAAGGAAAAAAATACAAGTAATTCTTCTTCTTGAAGAAGATGATATCGATACTCTCCAAAAAATAGCAATGCTTTCTCTTCCTGCAACATTTGAGATCCATATTCCGCGCCATTCTATTCCAAAAACCAAACCAAAAGCGCTGAATTACGGTTTACAATATGCAAGAGGAGAGTACTGCGTCGTCTACGATGCGGAAGATATCCCAGATAAAGACCAGCTTAAAAAAACCGTCCTCGCATTTGAAAAGTCTGACAACAAAATAACCTGTATTCAAGCGAAGCTAAATTTCTATAATCCATTTCAGAATATCCTTACACGCGTGTTTACTGCAGAATATTCTTTATGGTTTGACCTTGTGCTAACTGGCCTCCAATCCACCCATTCGCCCATTCCTCTTGGAGGGACGTCCAATCACTTTCGAACGAAAGAGTTAAAAAAAATACGTGGATGGGATTCTTTTAACGTCACTGAAGACTGTGATTTGGGATTGCGCCTTGCAACAAAAGGCTATGAAACAGCGATTGTCAATTCCACAACGCTTGAAGAAGCAAATAGTAATTTTCCCAATTGGTTTTCCCAAAGAGGGAGATGGATAAAAGGCTATATCCAAACCTATTTGGTGCACACGAGAAATCCAATACGCTTTATTCAGCAGAATACATACCAACAATTCCTTGCTTTTCAACTTGTTATTGGGGGAAAAGTTATGTCCCTTTTTGTTAATCCCCTTTTGTGGTGTATCACCCTTCTTTATTTTTCCTTGCGGCCTTTTGTAGGCATTTTTATAGAAAAATTTTTCCCCGGTCCTGTCTTGTATATCGGTGTTTTTTGTCTTGTCTTTGGAAACTTTTTATATCTCTATTACTATATGGTGGGCTGTGCAAAAAGAGGCCAGTATGCACTGATTAAATATGCTTTTTTGGTCCCTTTGTATTGGCTTGCAATGAGCATTTCAGGTTGGATAGCAATATATAAAATTATTACAGAGCCTCATTACTGGGCAAAAACCCATCACGGTTTTCATTTGCAAAACAGACAAAGTATTTTTGGAAGAATCAAAACAGCAATTGCTGGACTCACTCCAAAACCACAATTTTCTTTATGAACATATATAAAAAACTACAGAAAGAACCAATACGCTGGATCGCGCTTGTGTCATCTTTGGTAAGTGCTTACTTTATTGTATTTTATTTTATGAAAGGATACACGCTCGCTTATGGTGATGCTGAATCCCATCTTAATATTGCAAAACGGGTTATCGATGGGGTAACACCGGGTGTTGCGCAATTGGGAGGCGTATGGTTACCATTCCCGCATCTTCTTATGATCCCCCTTATTATTCCTGATGTTCTGTGGCGCACAGGCCTTGGCGGTGCAATTGTTTCTGGCATTTGTTTTGTGATAAGTAGTATTTTTATATACAAAATTGTTTTGCTGTTCACAACAAATACGTTAGCAGGAATTATGGGAACCCTTGTATTCATGAGTAATCCAAATATGCTCTACATGCAATCAACTCCCATGAGTGAATTACCACTCGTTGTTTTTTTTACCGCTTCTTTGTATTTTTACTTTGTTTTTCTTGAAGACGACAATGATCTTCTTGCACTCATTGGAGCAGGTTTTTTTGCTTTCTTGGCAACCTTATCAAGATATGATGGTTGGTTCCTGGCAGTATTTGAGCTTTTTGTACTCGTGGCATTGTATTTTCCCAATGGCATAAAAAACCATATGCTTGAAGGGAAAGCGATTCTTTTTAGTACGATTGGGTTTTTTGGTATTTTTTTATGGCTTGTCTGGGACAAACTCATACTGGGGGATGCTTTCTACTTTATGAGCAGCCCTTTTTCTGCAAAGTCCCAACAGAAAGGCTGGTTGCTGAGAGGGGAATTGGTAGGATATAAAAATCTGTGGGTTTCTCTTCAATATTATTTCGTGACCTCTCTTGAAAATATTGGCAGTATTCTTTTTTGTATTGCGTGTATTGGTTTGTTTTTTTTTCTTTTTGACAGGACGAAAAAAAATAGTTATTTTATTGGACTATTACTTCTTGTACCATTTATTTTTTATGTTACTACTATGTATCTTGGACAATCAATTATATTTATTCCTCAGCTTACTCCCGCAAGCTTTCCCTGGAGACTTTTTAATGTCCGGTATGGGATAATGATGGTACCTACAGCCGCTATTTTTGTAGGATATCTCTCTTCCCGATTCTCAAAAATTTTTACTGGAATCGTGCTGCTTGCTATCCTTGTGCAATCTGCGCTCTTTGTTGGAGGGAAAATACCAATCATTACGTTGCAAGATGGTCTACATGGACTTTCAGCAGCTGCTCACCCTGATGCCGAAAAATGGATGAGAAAAAATTATGACGGTGGATATGTCATTTTGGACGATTATGCCCGCACAATAAGCATTACCGGCAGTAATTTGCCCATCAGCCGGGTCATCTACATTGGCAATAAACCTTATTGGCAAAACGCACTTACCAAACCTGAAAAATATGTGAAATGGGTTATCTTGCAAAAAAATGATGCTGTCTGGACAGCACTTTACGTCAACCCAGTAAAGAGAGCAGAACTATACAAATTTTATGCAAAAACCTATACATCACCCACCATATTAATTTTTAAAAGAAATTCTACATAGCTCCTCTTTCTAAAGTCTTACACTATTTTCGGGACCATCTTAGAGAGCATGGGTATGGTAAGAAGAGATACGAAGGTATCAAGTGGGAGGAGGTGAAATTAGTATTATGATGAAATTTCT
Source organism: Minisyncoccota bacterium (assembly GCA_025449795.1). GTDB lineage: Bacteria > Patescibacteriota > Microgenomatia > Levybacterales > UBA12049 > JANWIQ01. The sequence goes on along the minus strand of JANWIQ010000037.1, from coordinate 4,292 downwards.
TATAATTACTGTTGCGGTTACGGTTGTGTCATTCTTTTTATCAAGAACTGTTTTTGGTCAGACTGCGACGCCAACAATGACCAGTACTACGCCGACTCCAACTGGGTCTAGTGCAGTTCCAACGAGTGCACCGGCAACAGGTTTTGGTCCATACTAATTCTTACACTTTTTTTTATATACATGATGTATAGTAGGACACTTACACGAGTGTGTATTATCTAGTATGAAAAAAATCATTTTTCTTTGTGTACTATTTGCAGGAAGTTTGTTTCTTTTTACCAAAATGAATGCAAATCAATCTCCTCAAGTACTTCCTCATACAATTTCCTCTTCATCTACCCCAACACCTCCTTCTGTTGGGTTGCCTGTTACTATTTCTATTCCCTCTTTAGGTATTAGCACTGCGGTTGAAACAGTTGGAATGGATGCTCAGGGAAGAATGGGGATTCCAATGAATAATATAGATACCGCATGGTATAAATATGGATATCGACCAGGACAAAAAGGAAGTGCGGTTATTGATGGTCACTTCGATACACCAACAGGTGCACCTGCAGTATTTTATTCAATTGATAGATTACAAAAAGGCAATCGTATCATTGTTACCGACACCAACAATGCATCCTATACATTTGTGGTAACGGATGTGGTAAGTTATCCTTTTGACCAATTACCCATGCAACAGATTTTTGCGAGCAATGATATGGCACGGCTTAATTTAATAACTTGTGATGGTACATGGAATAGACAAGAGCATAATTATTCTAATCGGGCTGTTGTCTATTCTGTGCTCCAACAATAAGCAATAGTAGGCATTCTTTCATCATCATTACGCACCTTTTACGCCTATTTCAATGACGAGATCTACCATTTTTTAATTATGTCAACGTATGAACCCAAAGCACTAGAAATAGTAAAAAAACTTCACAAATATAAGCACAAAGGAGGTGAATAGCGTATGGCAAATGATGATAATAGAGGGCTAGCGTCTGCCGATGAGGAAATTCGGGAAGAGGTAGCCCAGAAAGGCGGAGAAGCTCGGGCCCAACAACTCGGTCACGAAGGTATGCAAAAACTTGGCAAAAAAGGCGGACAATCCGCACAAAAAAGCGGTCATGCCCATAAACTCTCTCAAGAAGACAGGAGTAAGGGTGGGCAAACAGTTAGCCAGGATCGAGAGCATATGTCTGAAATAGGTAAAAAAGGCGGAGAAGCATAACATTTTTTTCTGCTAAGACAAGGGTAATGTGGCAACAGTAGCCACATTACCCTTTTTTCTGATTGGCGAGTGGACGAAAGTCCTTTGTAAGGAAAAGTACTTCATCGTATGGGACGTTGTGTTCTCAGTTAGTTAGCGTATAATATCAATAGTCTTCAATGATGTGCCACAATGAGAAAAGTATTACAGAAAAAAGAATGCTTTTCAAAAATTTTTTTGCTATTGTAACTATTGCTTTCTTTAGTATTTTGTTGCTTGCAACTCTTCCTTTTCTCGCCAAGATATGTACTCTCTCCAATGTCGGAAAAGCCTATGCCACTAATCCCACATTAAATGGAAATGTGCTAGTCCAGGATACTTTCATTCGGGCTAATAGTTCTAGCGGATGGGGAACAGCAAGTGATGGAAATACCTGGGCTCTTCTCACCAGTGCTTCCGCTCCCGGTGGAACAATTGGTATTACCACCAATAGGGGCACCAGTACTTCAAATACTGCAAGTCTTTTTAATATACTTGGAGGAACTGTTTCAACAGCAAATCAGGAAGGACTCGTAAGATTTAGCGTAAATAATACCTCTACGAGCACGTCCGGCATTCTCCTTCGTGCCCTTAATAATAGTAATTATTATCTTGTCAGATACAATGCTTCGACAGCAAATATCCAATTTTTAAAAAAGGTTGCTGGCGTCTCCACTACAACAACCGCCTTTGCATTTAGTCCAACTGCTGGAACATTTTACTGGCTCAGATTTCAAGTAAATGGCACAACGATCTCTATTAAAGAATGGCAAGATGGTTCGTCCGAACCCGCAAGCTGGGGATTTACCACGACTGATTCCTCAATTAGTGCTGCGAATTCTGTGGGATTATATGGTTTTGCCCCTTCAGGTACAACAAATACCTATGATACCTTTAGCGTAACAGATCTGGCTCTTCTTCCTACTTCCACGCCAACTCCTACCCCCACACCTACGCCTACTTCTACACCTACTCCTACCCCAACCCCTGTACCTACCTATACGCTTTCTGGAACTCTGTTTGTGGATACCAATGGCAATGGGATTCAAGACGGTCTGGAAGCTGGCTATCAAGGAGCAACCGTTGCGTTAACAGGAGCAGGAAGTGCATCCACTACCACTGATGCTTCTGGAAATTACTCTATAGCAAATCTAACATCCGGTACGTACACTGTTACCCTTACTGTACCAGGAGGATATACCACTACTACCACTAATCCTGTCACTGTGCCTGTTTCTGCCAATACCACACAGAATTTTGGGATAAAACTTGTGCCACCAGGACTCGTGGTATCTACGCAGACGCAAAGCGGCATAGGTGGTGGATTTACGAATAACCAAACAGAAACAGACGTATCATGGGAAAATACAAATGGGTATGGCTGGCGAGTTGGAATGATTCCTGCCTATGGCGGTGCAAATATTTCGCCGTGGTACGAAATGAGCAGTGGATCTGCGAGCATTACGCAAACCAATCTTGCAACAACTATTTCCGATGGATTTTTCCACTGGGTCATTGATAAAGGAGGAACCTTTTTAGGAACAGAGTCATCCCCCTATACCCAAACAGAACAAACACCAACAGGCACAGCCTTTCGGCGATTTTACAGCAGTCGCGTCCCCACCGCAGGTAATGATACGAATGGATTTAATTGGAATATCAAAACTGCGATATATCCTGGAGATCCAGGAATGTTTTTTCATCGGGTTGACGTAAACAACCCAAGCGGCTCTGCTATTACCCTTGGCGCATCTGATGCACTAGAAACCGTGCTTATGGGAGGATTGCAACAAACAGGAGAAACCGTATGGGATCCGACAAATGGCGCATATGGTACTGTTGGAGGTAGTAATACCTCTGGGTGGCCCTCAGCGCTTACCAATATTAATCCCGACTATATTTATATAACGCCTATTAATGCAAGCGGTATCGCAACTGGTGTTGTAGCAGTAAGAGAAACAAATCTTACCAGCCTTGGTGGATCCAGCGTCCAATGTCAATATCAACAAAATACAAGTCGTTTGAAATTTGTTTGCAATGCATCAATTGCCAGTTTTCCAGCTAGTACCACCAAAACAGCATATTATCTCCAAATACTCAGACGCAACCTTACTTCAGCAGAAGCCATCTCCATTGCTGCAGATTATCTAAATCCTGATACACCAACAATGACCACGGGTTCTTTTAGTAGCTTTTCCTATGAAGAAGGACTCTACCAAATGATTACATCTAATAGTGCGGTGCAATTTACCCATACAATTTCCGGAAATGTCACCGAACGATGGATTGAAATTTATAAGCTTTCTGGGTATACATCAACGACCGATCCATCTGTAAAGATAGGGTCAACCCTTCTCACGGAAAATACTGATTATGTCGCATACGTTGATACAGTAAATCAAATTGCTTATGTAAAACTTATGAAACCTATTGTTGCAAGTGGTGCAACTTCAAGCCAATTTAATAATGCTTCTATTCAAATATATGACCCTGCCAATCCTATCACTACGCCAACTCCTACCCCCACACCTACACCTACTCCTACACCTACTCCTACGCCAACACCTGTACCTACCTATACGCTTTCTGGAACAGTCTATGTAGACACGAATAGTAACGGCATCCAAGACGGTGGAGAAGTAGGATATTCAGGAGCTACGGTAACAGTTACTGGACAGTCTCCTGCTACAACAAGCGGTTCTGGAAGTTATGCAGTCTCCGGACTTACTGCAGGTACCTATACAGTCACGCTAACACTCCCTGGAGGATATACTGCAACAACAACAAATCCTGTGAGTGTGCCTGTTTCTGCAAATACCACAACGAATTTTGGCATAGCACTTGTACCAACTCCCACGCCTACCCCAACACCAACGCCTACTCCTACACCTACGCCAACTCCTACCCCCACACCTACGCCTACTTCTAGACCTACTCCTACCCCAACCCCTGTACCTACCTATACGCTTTCTGGAACAGTCTATGTAGACACGAATAGTAACGGCATCCAAGACGGTGGAGAAGTAGGATATTCAGGAGCTACGGTAACAGTTAC
>JANWIQ010000036.1 GCA_025449795.1 Minisyncoccota bacterium | reverse complement strand
TATCTTGACTCTTTCCAGACTAAATCCCACCGGGTAGCTGAAAAGATATGTGAGAAGTATATTACTTTGTAGTAATAGTGAGGTAAATGGGGGTAAGAAAAAAGTAAGAAAAATGGTTAACTTATTTGACATCTATTTCATAGACTAATATAATTTTCATGCTTATGTCTGCTACCTCAAGTGAAAACCCTCTTGTCTCATACGATCCTGCTAGGATATATAAAGACTATTTAAATTTATCTACCACTGCTGAAAAAGAATTTGGAATGCCAATCTTTCTATTGAACGGGGGACATAACTTCCTGAGACAGGATTCCTCCAGTACGCGTTCGAGGGGAGGGATGACTGCGGTAACCATAAGTAGACTAATGGACATTGCTAAAAATCCTCTATCGCGTGACAAATTAGTTGATAGGATTGGTGAACAACTAAACTCAATTATGCCTGCTGCAGTATGTACCAATTTAGTAAGAATGAAAGATAAAGCTCAACAACCCCTCTCAATAGAGGGTATACATAATGCTTTTACTGCATTAAGGGAATTTACCAACAGACAGTTAGTTGCAGCAGAAGCTATTAATGGTTCGTTAGAAGGAAAACCTTTATCTCTCGCAATACAACATCTTCAGGAAGAACTAGAAAACGCGGGAAATTTGGTAGCTACTGTATAATTTTAACTCAATGTTTGTAAAATCCTCGTAATAGAATGCATGAATTGCTCTTTACTGAATTTTTGTGCCTGTTGTATACAAGCTTTCGGGTCAATTTTTATCTTCTCGAATTTTTGAATTGCCTTAACCAAACTATCCACACTATATTCCCTAAAAAATACTCCTGTCTGACCACTTTGCTTTGAGTTTACCGAAGGGTCTACCACTGTCTCTTTATACCCTCCCCCATAGTAGGCAATAACCGGCGTGCCACAGAGCATTGCTTCAACCGGCGTGATCCCAAAATCCTCATCATAGGAGAGCGCAAAAAATGCTTTTGCTCCACTATAAAGCTCTACTAATGCTTCGTCTGTCACGTGGCCCAAAAATTCTACTTTGCCCTCCGAAGCCTTAGCGAAGGAGGGCGTATAATACCCTACAGGAGCACCCGCTATTTTAAGCTTGATTCCTGTCCTTTCTGCTGCCTCTATTGCCATCTCTATCCCTTTCCCACCTACCAATCTTGCCACCATAAAATAGTAGCTTCTGGTCGCTGGTCTCTGGTCTTTTGTCGTAAGCTTTTGACTAGAGACTAGCGACTGACGACTAATCGGCAAAGAGACTGGTGGATAAATAACCGTAGACTTTCTTTTATAAAATTCCTTTATCCTTCCCTGCACTTCTTTGGAATTCGCCACAAAATAATTAACTTTTTGTGCTGCAGCCCAGTCATATTTTCGCATGAAATATCCCACAATATTACCATATAGTTTTACTGGCCAATACTTTTGCCAGGCAATAGATGTTTTGTATCCATAAAGCCAACGGGGCGGGGTATGGCAATAACAAATCTCAATAGGCTTCTTTTTGTCTGTTCCTCTTGTCCCAAAACCTTTGGTGATGTACCAAGAAGCAGAACTAATCACGACATCGTATTGTGAAAGATCCCATCCAAAGGCTGGTCGTCCTCTGGACGAAAATGACCCCCAAATAACTGGCGCCAAAAATCGCAAAGGGCTATGGAGTTTGGTGGCAAAAAAAGGGATATACTGCACCCATGAAGGGATGATTTTGGCAGCTTTAAACTTTTCATAGGCAAGGGAATCTTTTTGGTAAAATGCCGTATAAATGGGTGCATCAGGATACATTTCATGCAGCACTTCTAATACTCTTTCTGCTCCCCCATATTCTTTGATGTAATCGTGCACTAACGCTATTCTCATATACTGTCAAGGTCCGACCTTGCCATCTATAATAATCCTAATTGCCCCGAATCTTCTTCTCCTTTGTCCTTTACCTTTGGTTCTTTTGGCACTATTGGCTCATTTGGCCCTTTTTCAAGGAGGCGCCGTTTTAGGCTTTCAAACCCCAACTCTTCAAATACTTTTATGAATTTCTCATTGCTAAATTTTTCTACAGCACAATCTTTGAGGCGCAAATGGACCGGTGCATCACACTGGATAGTTGCCAGCTTTTTGGCAAGGGCTGCTTGCTCTGCATCCACTGCCAATTTTTGTCCCACGCCATCAGGCAGGTCAGGAAGATGCTGGTAAATATTTTCAAAGGTACCGTATTTTTGCAAAAGCTGGCTAGCCCCTTTGGGTCCAATCCCACTCACCCCTGGGTAATTGTCTGATGCATCTCCGACAAGTGCTTTGTAGTCAATCACTTGTGATGGCCGAATGCCGTATTTTTCCTCAACACGTGCTTCGTCAAAAAGTGCAGTCTTGGTAATACCAATAAGGGGCATCATAATTTTTACACGAGCATTCACTAACTGTAAAAGGTCTCTATCCCCAGTCACAATAATCGTTTCGATTTCTTCTTTATTGGATATTGTAGATCCTTCGATGCGCTTTGCTTGCGCAGGATGATTTGCTAAACGCGATAGCGTTCCTAGCAAATCATCTGCCTCATATCCCTCAATCCCATACAACGGAATACCAATTTCTTCCAAGGACGCTTGCAGACGTGGTACTTGAGGATGCAAATCATCAGCCATTTTTGGCCTATTGGCATGGTAACCCGCATACATGTTCATGCGAAATGTCGGCGCGCCACGATCAAAGCAAATTGCCAAGTACTCTGGCTTTACATCCTGCAGTAATTTTATGAGCATGGCATAAAATCCATACATCGCATTGGTGGGATTTCCTTCTTTGTCGGTAAAAGTGGGCGGGTATGCATGGTATGCCCGATGCAAAATGGCATTTCCATCAATCAAAAGAAGAGTCTTCATAGAAAAAGTATAAGGTACTTAAGAGACTTAAGCAACTTAAGTAACTGAGAGGTTAGCTGGTTTTTTTATCCTGAGCTTGTCGAAGGACTTTTTTTGCTTTTGCTTGGGTAATACCCAAGAAAGGAGATGGTACTTTTGGCTTGGGGCCCATAAAGGTAGCAAATTCATCTGCTTCCATGGTTTCTTTCTTTAAAAGCGTATTTGCCAAAAGATCTAATTCTTTTTTATTACTTTGCAATACTCGCACTGCCTGTGCATATGCTTCGTCCAAAATCTTTTTTATTTCCGTATCTATTTTTGCCTGCATTTCAGGAGAAATTTCCTGTGGCTCATACATATAGCGCTTTTCTGTCTGTAAATTAATTGCCCCCAAGTCACTCATACCCCACTCTATTACCATCGCCCTGGCTACTTCTGTTGCTTTTTCAATATCGTTGCTTGCCCCTGTTGTCATTTCCCCAAAAACAAAATTTTCTGCTGCCCTTCCCCCCATCATCACCGCAATTTGCTCCATAATAAAGGTACGCGTTTCATGGGACCTTTCACTTGGTTCCATCATGGTGTGTCCCAGACTCATGCCACGGCTCACAATACTTACCCTGTGCACTGCATCCATATGTGGCATAAACCAAGACACAACGGCATGGCCGCCTTCGTGATACGCGGTAATTTTTCTATCTTCTTCCGATTGCAAACGTTTCTTTTCCGGACCAAGTTTTACTTTGGTTGCAGCTTCTTCCACGTCTTTCATTTCAATTGCTTTTCTATTTTTCACTGCTGCCTGTATTGCTGCTTCATTGAGCATATTTTCCAAATCTGCCCCGCTAAATCCAACGGTCCTCTTGGCTACTTTTTCCCAGTCCACGTCCTCTGCAAATGGCTTGCCCTTGGCATGGATTTTAAGAATTGCTTTTCTTCCTTCCATATCCGGCATATCCAAAGTCACTTTGCGGTCAAAGCGTCCCGGGCGAATAAGTGCAGGGTCCAAGACATCTGGCCTATTGGTCGCTGCAATAACCACCACAGATTCGTTGGGGGTAAATCCATCCATTTCCACCAAAATCTGGTTGAGGGTCTGCTCCCTTTCATCGTGCCCTCCCATAAGCCCAGCCCCACGCTGTCTTCCAATGGCATCAACTTCATCAATAAAAATAATAGCCGGCTGATTTTTCTTGGCAGTCAAAAAAAGGTCACGGACACGACTGGCGCCAACGCCAACAAGCATTTCCATAAATTCACTGCCTGCCATGGAGAAAAAGCTCGTCCCTGCTTCCCCTGCAGTTGCTCTTGCAAGGAGTGTTTTCCCTGTTCCCGATGGCCCCACCATAAGGACGCCTTTTGGCGCGCGTGCACCAAGTGCTTTGTATTTATCTGGATGCTTCAAAAAATCCACTACTTCGGTTAACTCCTGCTTCGCCTCATCTACTCCTGCTACGTCTGCGAAAGTTACTTTGGGATTGTCTTTATTAAATAATTTTGCAGAAGATTTGCCAAAGCTAAAAATACTCTCTTGTGCACCTCTTGCCTGGCGAAAAATAAAATAGAAAAATCCAATCATCAGGACTATTGGCAAAATATTTCCTAGAATACTTACCCAGTTAAATAAGGTTGACTCATCGTTGACAGTAATTTTTGTGGTGTTGAGTGGGACACCCGCATCTTTAAAAAGCGTATAGACACTTGTCCCGGATTCTTTATTTGCTTGCTCTGTGGCATTATTTTTTTCGGTGGCGGTGATTTGGGTATCTGAAACCGTAAGACTTTTTACCTTTCCACTCTTTACATCCTGGATAATTTGGGAAAGAGCAACATTTTTACTACTACTCCCACTTTGGCTAAGCCCTGCAAATAAAAACATGAGAAAAAGCAGAAGAAATCCATATAGAAAAATATTTTTCCAAGAGAAATTAATTTTTACCTTATAGATTCTTTTTTTGCCGTTTTTCTTGGAAGTTGTAGGGTTGGTGCCTGCCATGAGGCTTAGTATAGCATAAGTATCCTGAAATTACACCAAAAAAGAGCTTCCCTGCTGCTTTATCAGGGTATCCTTTACCATTGTCTGCAGAATTTTCTCAAATCTTTCCTTATTCATGGTAGGAATATCTTTAAATTTTCTAAATAATATTTCTTGTGAACTCTTTTTTTTCGCGATAAGTAATTTGAGGATTTGCCCGCGGTAATATCTATCCGAGTCCTTAAATACGCTCTGTCTTACCCTTCCGTAGTCCAGTTTAACTGGACGAAGGAGGGCCGCATAATCCATAAGCGCCTGATTCCACTCGTAGGCCTTCCCCTTAGGAAGTAGTTTGTCTGCTATTTCTTGTATTTCCTTCTTGGAAATTTGAGATTTGAAATTTGAGGTTTGAAATTGCGTGAGTATCACCTTTCTCACGTTGGTATCTACCACTGCCACCTGCTCATGAAAAGCAAAACACAACAGTGCCCGCGCTGTATATTCCCCTATTCCTGGCAATTCCCTTAGCTCTTCTTCCGTCCTCGGCCAAACTACCTTTGGCACTTTTGGCTCTTTTGTCCCTTTTGGCTCTTTAGAAAGTAGTTCTGCTACTTTCTTTAGATACAATGCTCGTCTGTTATATCCCAGTCCAGACCAATGCGCTAACACATCGCGTGTACTTGCTTTTGCAAGAGAATAAACATCTGGAAAAACCTTCATCCACTCGTTGTATTTTGGAACTACTCGAGAAAGTTGTGTCTGCTGAGACATCACTTCTGAGACTAAGATTGTATACGGATCACGTAAACCATTCGGTAGTCCCGCTAAGCGGGACGAAAGATGGCGCCATGGCAAATCCCTTTTATTTTTCTTATACCACCCCAGAATCTTTTTCTGAAAAACTTTTATTTCTTGCGGAGTTATCTTCATAAAGAAGAGAATACCATATTTTGTTTTCTCGTTGGGCGAAGCCTCAATGTATAATAAGTTAGTATATTATACAATTACCTATACATTCGATGGATTTCCATTGTATCAAAACAGTTTCCGGCAGTCAGTTAATATACCAGTCCTAATACTTCCTTTACTTCCTGAAGTGTTTTTTGGGTCTCTCCCCGTGCTCTTTGTGTCCCTTTTTGTGCAATTGCGAGAAGACGCTCTTCATTGTCATACTCTTTTCGTCTTTCTCTAATTGGCTCCATAAAATTGTTAAGGATTTGTACCAAATACTTTTTTACCTCAACATCCCCTACTTGGCCTTTAGTATAAGCATATTTGTACTCGCTTATTTTTCCTCTATCTCCTTCTTTTCCAAAAGCGTCAAGGTACTCAAAAACAGGATTTCCCTCCACATGTCCCGGGTCTGTTGCGTGTATTCTTGTTGGATCTGTATACATGTTCATCACTTTTTCTTCTACTTCTTTTTCTGTTGCAGATAGATAAATGGTGTTACCCAAACTCTTACTCATTTTGGGATTGCCATCAGTTCCAACAAGTTTCCCTACTCTTCCTATCATAGTCCGAATAAGAGGAAAAATTTCTCTCCCCGCAAGCTTATTAAGTACTTCTGTAATTTCTCGCGCTTGTTCTAAATGCGCTTCCTGGTCTTTACCAACTGGCACCAATTCACCCTTCACACACATAATGTCTGCTGCCTGATACATAGGATAATTAATAAAGCCAAGGCTAAATTGGTCTCCAAGACCTTTCATTTTTATTTCATCTTTAATGGTAGGATTACGAAGTGCCCTATTGTGTGATACATACATGGAAAAAAGGGATGCAAGCTCATAGATTTCCGGGATTTCCGATTCTATATAGTAGGTTACTTCGTCTTCTGAAAGACCCACAGATAACATGTCCAAAATATTCCCCAGAGCATGTTGGCGGATGACTTTTGGGTCTTTAGAAAGGGTCGTAATCGCATGGGTATCTGCCAAAAGCAGGAATTCATCATATTCACTCTTGAGCTTGAGCAAATTCTCTAAATTGCCTACAAAATGCCCCAGGTGTAATTTCCCTGTTGGCGTAAATCCTGTCATTAATCTCTTTTTCATCTTTAAATTCCTTCCTAGATTTTCCTCTCCCTCTGGGAGAGGATTAAGGTGAGGGAACAATCGAACAATGAAACAATGAAACAATTATTTTCTCAATGTATTTTCGATCCCGCCTCTACTTTTTTCTCTGGAACCAATAATGAAATTGGCGTTGCTTCATCTCCTGTTGCCAGTATCATTCCCTGGCTTACATAGCCCTTGAATTTCCGTGGCTCCAAATTCACACAGACAGCAATTTGCTTCCCCACCAGCTCCCCTGGATCTTCATAAAACGGCGCAATAGCAGACATAATCTGCCGCACATCCCTGCCTGGATAGTTTTCTACCAATTCAGGCAAGCGTTCTATGTCGTCCTTGCGAGAAGTCCCGACGCTTCGGGACGACGAAGCAATCTCTTCTTCTTTGTCATCCTGAACTTGTTTCAGGATCTCTCCACCCTTGTCTTTGGCTTCGCCTTGCAAGCGACCTCCGTCGCTTCGCTCGTCCGGTCCAAAATCGAATATAAGCTGAATAAGCCTATCTGCCTCCGGCACTTTCATCGCTGAAAGAACCGTGCCTATCCGTATCTCAACTTTTGCGAACTCCTCTATATTTATCATATTTATAATGTGATGTCCTTCCGTAGCCTTCGGCGAAGGAGGGCAAAATCTTCTATGGTTATCATGTTCATATTATACTAAACTTTTCTCACCATAACTAGCTTTAAGCATCGCTTCTGCCAATATTTCCACTGAATTCAATACAGGACATGAGTATTTTTTAGGAAAAAATAAAGGCAACTCAGTACAGCCTAAGATAAGTATTTCCACCTTCTGATGCACTAGCTCATTTGCAATTGTTACTAGTCTCTTTTCTTGCTTACTACCTATCTGTCCCTTTAATATTCCTTTAATTAGGCTATCGATCTTCCTTTGGTTTATTTTAGTAGGGACAACAACCGTTATTCCTCTTTTTTCTAATATACTTTGGTATAAACCAGCACGGATGGTTGATGATGTAGCAAGAAGACCTACTTTTTTTGGATTTTTCTTTAGCACTGCGTTGCACACTTCATCAATCATAGAAATAATCCTTGCATGAGAAATCCTTTGTAGGTTTGGGAGCAATATATGCGCCGTATTACAAGCAATTCCCATAACACCAATTGAAAATGTATTTAATTTTTTCACCCTCTCCTGCAACATTGCTAAGGCAACATTTCTATTTCTACTTGAAGAAATAAAATCAGGAACTGGAACAGAATATAAAATAGTCTCTGGGAAATCCTCATTCTTCGTTATGCCATATTTCTCCACTGCAATAGCATTCACTAAATTATACAAGTAACCGGATGCGCCCGGTCCCATACCACCTAAAATCCCTATAATTTTTTGTTTGCTCTTCATATATTCCTTTCTTTAGATCTTTTACATGCCCACAGGTAATAGGCATGTAGACAACCTAAATCATTCGTTCTGCTTGCTCCTTTTGTTCTCGCCGCATTCTAAGAATTGCTTGTGTTATTTTTAAGCTTCTTGGCTCACGCCCAAAATAGACTGGGTCCGCACCATAATTTGCCATCAACACAATATCTCCAGTCTGGTCTCCATCCGCTGCTCTTCCCAATAGAAAGATAGCTTCTAACGGACCCTCCGCTGTCGCTTCATAATGATCAAAGGGTTTATAAAATTCTATTTCTTCTGCCATATTCTCCTTTCCCACAATCCTCCTACGCTAAAGCTTCGGACGGATGATGGACTATTTGTATTGATTCTGGACAAGCCAGAATGACGTTTTGACCATCAAAAAACCTCTCGTGCTTGAGAGGTTCTCGTAACATTTTTCAACACAACGGAATCAACCTCTCAAGAAAGAGAAGTTGACTGCCAGATTGTCATCCCGAATTTATTTCGGGATCTATTTTTGTGAGATTCTGAAACAAGTTCAGAATGACAATTATTTTTTCTTAAATCATTATTCATAAATCTTAAATCTGACGGTCATTGAACCGTCACAAAATTTCCTTGTTTTATTTCTTTTGCTCCCCTTGTCACTGTGGCAACACCCACTTTTAGCTTTTTGGCTATTTCATGTTGCCCCACTCCCTTTTTAAGAAGTTTTACAATTTCTATTCGCTGAGCAAATTCTTGTATCTCACTTGGTGTCAAAAGTCCTCTAAGCAAATTCTCCAATTTTTCCTTTGCATCTGCTTCATCCTGAGCTTGCCGAACGGATTGCAGAAGTACTTCTACCAAGATCTTCAACGCTTGCATGAGTATCATCATACTAGTACGTTAGTATTTTGTCAAGCGGGAAAATATGACTTGACAATATGTGTAGGTTTTGTCAAAATATACATATATGCTTACCCAACGAACCAACATATTATTTGACGAAGAAACGCTTCGTCTTCTCAAAAGTATTGCCAAAGAGGAAAAGACTTCTGTGGGTAAGTTAGTGAGACAAGCAGTAAAAAAAGAGTATGCAAAAAAAGATCCTTATGCTGCCCGGAGAAAAGCCCTTGAAGAAACGCTTCGCATACGCCCTGCCGTAAGCAAAACCCCCATTGACTATAAGGAACTTATTAATTATGGCCGAAAGTATTAAACGCTATATTGTTGATGCGTCTTTTATTCTCTCTTACTTACTCCCCGATGAAGAGAAGGACGCAACTACACGAGCACTCTTTGAACAATTTAAAAAAGGCACAGTGATATTTTTAGCTCCAGAACTTTTACCATTTGAGGTTTGTAACAGTATTAAAGTTGCAATAATAAGGCATCGAATTACTTCTTTGCAAGCGAAGAAACTAATAAAAGTTTTTCTGGAATACGGTATTAGTTTTGAATCAATAAATTTCTTAAAAACATTTCTTCTCGCGGAAGAACACAATCTCTCTCTCTACGATGCCTCTTATCTTGCTCTTGCCAAGACAAAAAGAGCATCTCTTCTTACCGCAGACAAGAGGCTACAAGCATTGGTATAATAGGTTATATGCGCTGCTATATTTTTGACCTCGACGGAGTAGTTACCCATGTTGAAGAAAAAACGATTACCAATCCTCATCTCGTCTCTATTCTCGCCTCAATACTTGCGAAAGGTGAGCTTATTACCATCAACACCGGCAGGTCTTTGCCATTTATCCAAAGAGAGGTGCTTCAGTATCTTCCCGAGCCTCTCTTGCATAATGTCTTTGCCGTCGGAGAAAAAGGAAATGCATGGATTGAGGATGAAAAAGATTACTATGATATGTCAGATGCTATCCCGAAGGAATTAGCTGAAACGGTGTATGTATATAGAGAAAAGGAACACCCACTTGCCTCTTTTGACAGGGCAAAGCGTACCATGGTGTCTGTTGAAAGTAAGAAAGGCATTTCCCTGGATGCATTTGCCCCAGAAAAAGAAAAAATAAGAGAGAAATTTACACAGTTATTGGAGGAATTTCACCTTACCCAAGATTTTGTCCTCGATACAAGTATCTCGGCAATAGATATCCAACACAAAACAGCCGGGAAGGAAAAAGGTATGGAAAGAATTTTTACCTGGCTTGCAAAAAGAAATGTAGATCCAGAAGAATTTATTGCTTTTGGTGACAGTGTTGCAGATATTGGGACAGGTGAAGCGTTGCAGAAAGCAAATAAAAATTTTACTTTTATTTTTGTCGGAAATCCTAATATTATCCAACATCATCCTGAATTTCCTATTACCTTCACTCATGAGCGATATGACAAAGGGGTTATAGAATATTTTTCTATTGACAATAAGCAATTCTTGCTATAACCTAAACCCTGGACCTATGTCAAAAAAATTTTTAATTGGTCCAAGCCTTACTACCACCTGGCCAAAAAATGTTCTTAACCCAATGGGGTTAGCATACAAAGATGTTTCCATCGCACCCAGAATTTCCAATATCCTCCACAGAGGTGATGTACATATCCGGACCAAATTCGGCAGAATAACCCTAGAAATTCCCGTTATTGCGTCTCCTATGGAATTTTCTACCGAGCGCGTCATACGGGAAATGCATCGCCTAGGCGCATTGGGTACGCTTCCCCGCCCACAAATACACGAGCAAAAAGAATACCTTGCAACCTGTACAAAACTTGTCAAAGATAAGGTGCATTGTCTGTACGCGATTGGTCTTGATGATGGGGTAGATTTTGCCAAAGAGCTGGAAAAAAGAGGTGCCATTTCCCTGCTCATCGATGTTGCCCATGGCGGGCAAAAAAGGGCACTCGACCTGGCCAAGCAAATCCTTCGACACACAAAATTGGATGTGGTATTAGGAAATATTGCCACAGGCGAACAAATAGCAGAATATCTGCGCTGTGGGATTCGTATTGCTCGTGTTGGCGTAGGATCGGGCGCGCCATGTGAGACGCGTGTGGTTGCAGGAGTAGGTATTGGACAACTTTCAACGATTTTTGCGACGTACAAAAAAGACATGCACATTATTGCCGATGGCAGCATTAAAGAGTATGGCCATGCAGTCAAGGCTTTTGCTGCAGGAGCAAGTTCTGTTATGCTTGGGTCTATGCTTGCCCGCACGGTGGAAGGGTCTGGAAGAAAAATCGGTGAACATGCACAGTATCGTGGACAAGCTTCCAAGTCTTACATGGAAGACAGAGGGAAAAAAATCGGGCCCTTGAGAAGTAGCGAGGGAAAAGAAATTATTTTGACTGTAGATAGGACAATTGAGGATGTTCTTCATGGGATAAGCGGAGGTCTAAGAAGTGCCATGTCCTACGTGGGAGCAAAAAATCTGCAAGAGTTTTATACCAAAACCCAATTTGTCCAAATGAGTCCTGCCGGACAAGATGATGGACCTGCCAAATCCTGGTAATATTTATGAAACTTCCCTCTTTAGTGCGTCCAAATACCGAAGCTGTGGTCGGTGGCGCATTTGGCGATGAAGGCAAAGGAAGAATTATCGATAATCTCATTGAAAATCTTTTCACACGTCCTGGGGTAAAGCATGTCTATGTGATTCGCTACCAAGGCGGCAATAATGCAGGCCATACCATAGAAAAAAATGGCATCAAGTTAGCGCTGCATGTGGTTCCTTCTTTTGTTTTCTACCCCAAGGCCCTAGGGATTATGGACCGGGGCGAAGTTATCCATCCCGAAGATCTACAAACAGAAGTAACCTTTATTGAAAAGTCCACAGGGGATTCACTGGCAGAAAGGTTATTTCTTTCCCAAGACGCAATTTTGTGCAGTGATTTAGAACGTGCCGAAGAAGTGCTCAATAGGGCAAAAAATGGTAATGCAAAAGGCGGGACAGGACGAGGGATCAGTCCCTCTTACGCCCATTTTATTGACAGAACTGGGTTTAGTATACGAAATCTTTTGGCACCAGACTGGCAACAAGCATTTGCAAAACGCTATGACCAATATGCAAAAATGTTTGCTGCCTTCTCTCAAGAGCTAGGTGGAAAAAAATTAGCAGCTATTGCCGTACCGGATTTTAAAAATTCGCTTCACAAAAATACTTCCATTATCCGCACTGTAGGAACTAAAAAAGTATTCCTTAGTCGTCTTGCTGCCACGCGAGCATGGCTTACGAAAAGAAAGATGGTAGTAAATATTGAACCTTTGTACCGGAAAATACACAATGACCCATCGGTTGGTATTCTTTTTGAAGGCAGTCAAGCAGCAGGACTCGATGCATACAATGGCACAAGACCCGATGTTACCTCTTCGGATACCACTCTCTCCGGCATAAAGGCAGGGACAGGAGGCCACTGGATAGAGAAAAACCTTTTCGGTTCCTATGCCGTTATTAAAGCAACGTATACCTCAAGCGTTGGAGAGAGAAAAATGCCAACCCATGTCAATGCACATACCGGACCTAGCGCAACAGCGGATGAAAAATGGGCAGCATGGGTACAAGAAGCAGC
>JANWIQ010000035.1 GCA_025449795.1 Minisyncoccota bacterium | reverse complement strand
TCGATGAGAGAGTGTTGGTGCGCTGCAATTTGGGCATACAATAGCTGATTTTACTTTCAGTGAAATACTTGCACGTCTTTTCCCTTTTCTTCCGATAGAATGTCGTCTTTTTGGCTCGTGTGGCATAGTGATGGTATTGTACCTGATTTCGTGTCCTTTGGCAAGAATTATCTTCTGCCTGTAGGTGGAGGTGTGCCAAAAAAACCTGTGTTTCTTAAATCAGTAAGCATATCTATTGCGGATGCATATCGCTGTTGTGGATCATAGGTTGTCGCTTTATCAATAATTGCTTGTATAGCGGGATTGATAACCAATTCCCTGCTTTGAAGTGCTGTAATAAGCAATGTATTAAGCAATTCTCCTAAGGCATAAATATCTGAAGCTACTGTTGGTGCTCCGCCTCGTTCAATTTCAGGCGCCGCGTAACCAGGTGTCCCATGCCCACCTAAGTATATTTGTGGATTATTATCTGTTAAAAATCTTCCCAGACCCCAGTCAATGAGAAAAATATCTCCACTCGTTGTAAGAAGTACATTCTCTGGTTTTAAGTCACCATGAGCAATTCCTCGGTCATGTGCCTTTTGTATTGTTTGTGCTATGGTTGTAAACCATTTGATCCGTTCAGGAAGATTATATGGTCTTTCATATATTGTTGTTTCTAGATTCTCTCCATAAAGCCTTGGCGTTAAGAAGTAAATTTGCTTTGTTTCAGGGTCTAGCGCAAATCCTTGTGATGGAAGTATGTGAGGTATTCCTGCCAGAGCACGTAGTAATTCATCTTCTCTTAAAAATGCTGCCCATGTGGCTTCTGCTCTATCTAGGACGCGGTTTGCAACCGACTCGGGGCCTAGGTTTAGGCTTCCAAACCTTGCCATTGCAGTAGTCACTGCATTAAGATAGACTTCTTCATGTGACCTACGAAATTCAAGAGAGTTTATATTATCGATTGTCCACTTTGTTCCTAGTGCTTCTTGAAGAGTTTTATCAAAAAAAGCTCTATAGGCTATTGCTATGTCCATGCCAGAAATTTCAAAATATGCAAATTCCTGTAATTTAGCAATAAATAAATCAACAACTTGCTCCGGATCATAATCATTACTTCCTTGAACTTTTTTTGCAAGCCATGGTACGTACATTCCCGTACAGTCCGGATACTCAATAAAAAGTTTGGGGGTTAAAACTGTTTTGGCAACCAGAGCATCAGGTCCATTACCTGAAAGTCTATGTAAAAATATCGTATTTGATGATCCTGCTGGCGCTGCTGTTTCGATGGCATAGAAGACGCCAGGCATATTTATAGAAGACGTTTGTCCAGGACGTGGCGGCGTAAGTGTTGCAAATGGCAAGAGAGATAGATCTTCAGGCAGTGAGGCTACATCAGGGTAATGAACTAGCCTTCCAGCTGGCCGAGAACCTACTGTAATAATTCCTTCAAGAGCTTTAATTTGTTCACTTTCTAGTTGTGCCATAACTGGAAGAGTGTACCAGAAAGGATATAAGAAGTCAATATTATAGGCTATTTTAGTAGATCTCTAATTTCTTCTTCGAGCTTCGTCTATACCGTGGATTGTTTTCACCCTTGGGGTGGAGTAGGCACGCGCCTGCGGAAATGAGGCTAATCTGGGTTTACTTGCTTAATATTTACTTCTTTTACTTTTTCCATAAGCAAAGGATACTCAGAGAGCTTGGGGAAAAGCTTTTGTGCTTCTTGCTTGGCTTTTTCTATAAGCGTAAAGTCGCTAAATGAGGCTATTTTAAGCCATCTGGTGCCATGTTGGAGCGTGCCATACAATTCCCCTGCGCCTCGCATGTGCAAGTCCAATTCTGCCAAAGCCGCCCCATTGTGCATGGTTTCCATTGCTTTCAGTCGTTTTGCTGTCTCAGGACTTCTTGACTCGGTAAAAAGCAGACAATACGACTGCTTGTCGCCCCGTCCCACTCTCCCTCTTAGCTGGTGAAGTTGGGATAGGCCAAATCTGTCTGCTGCTTCTATGAGAATTACTGTGGCACTGGGAATATCTATACCCACTTCCACAACTGGCGTTGCCACAAGCACATCATATGTTTTATTTCGAAAACCCTCCAGGATAGTATCTTTTTCTTTTGCCTTCATTCGTCCATGGAGCATGGCTAATTTGAGATGCGGAAAAACTGTTTTCTTCAACCGTTCAAATTCAACAGTTGCTGCTTTTACCGTCGTCATATTTTCCGATTCTTCAATAAAAGGACAGACAATAAAAATCTGGTCGCCTGTCTTTACCTGCTTTTCTATCCATGTATAGGCCCCGTCCCGTTTTTGTGGTGGGACAAGCCAAGTCTTAATTTCCAGCCTTCCCTTTGGCATCTCGTCCAGGAGTGATACATCCAAATCGCCATAGAGCGCAAGCGCGACAGTTCGGGGAATAGGTGTTGCAGTCATGGTAAGTAAATGTGGATTATTTCCTTTTTCCCGGATGATTGCCCGCTGCTCGACGCCAAATCGCTGCTGCTCATCGATCACCACAAAGCCCAACCGATCCAGAGTAACTTTTTCAGAAAGTAAGGCATGAGTACCCACCAAAATATCGAATTTCAAATTTCCAATATCCAATTTCCAATTCTTTTTTTGTTTTTGCCCGCTGGATTTTATTTGTGATTTGGGATTTGTGATATGGGATTTGCTGTTTCCTGTTTGTAAACCCACTCTTACTCCAAAGGGCTCCAAAAGCTGTGAGATTGTCTGGAAGTGCTGTTGGGCTAATATCTGGGTGGGTGCCATAAGCATAGACTGGAAGCCGTTGAGATACGCCAAATACATCGCAGTTGCGCCAACGATGGTTTTCCCGCTTCCTACATCGCCTTCCAAAAGTCGATTCATGGGTTGGTCTTTTGCAACATCATCAAAAATTTCTTCAATTGCACGTTTTTGGGCGTGAGTTAAGGTAAAGGGAAGTTTTTCAAAAAATTCCTGAACCCTTTTTTCAAACGTTATAACGTTAAAACGTTTACCTTTCAACTTCTGTTGCCATGCACTTCTTCGTTGTTTTGCGGCAAGTTGGATAAGAAAAACTTCATCAAAAGCCAGGCGCTCTTTTGCCTTTTGTGCATTTTCTAACGAGTCGGGAAAATGCACTTGGGAGAGTGCGTGATAATAGTCATACATCCCCAACTGTTTTACTTCTTCTGGAGGTAAATATTCTCGTATCTCTTCCCTATTGTCATGGAGTAACATGTGAGCTTGTTTACGAAGCCACTTAGAAGATATACCTGCGGTCTCCGGATAAATAGGGACTAAGCGTCCTGTGTGGATTCCTTTTCCTGTTGCATCCAGGACTTCATAGGTTGGGGAGACAAGCATCAGGCCGCGGCCTTGTTGTTCTACTCTTCCAGAGAGCGATATCCTATCCCCTGCATGCATTGCAGACGTCAGATACATCTGGTTAAACCACAACACATCGATAATACCTGTCTTGTCCTGGATTTTTGCCCGCTGCAATTTTTTATATCTTTTCGTAAATTCATTTTTTATTTCCAAGACTTCTCCTTGGATGGTTACCACTTCACCCGGTTGGACCGCATCGATAGATGAAATAAGAGAAAAGTCGTCATAGCGACTGGGAATATGCAAGAGAAAGTCTCCCATGGTACTTATGCCCAATTTTTCCAATCTCTTGGCATACATTTTGTATACCCTGCCCGCTTCAGTAAGGGGAGTTTGCAGATTCATATATGCTTATTATACAAAATTCCAAGAACCAAATCCCAAATAACAAATAAATTACAAATTCCAATGTTTGAAACTTTTGAAAATTGGAGCTTATTTGTATAGTGGTGTTTATTGTTGGGAATTTATTGCTGGAGAGAAAGGTACGGTAAAATTGCAGCAGCAATTAGCGCGAGAGAAGCAATAGCGACAACTATTTTCCAAATCCACTGATGTTTTCTAAAAAGTTCCATCTTTTATAAGCGTAAACCGTTAAGCGTAAAGCGTCAAGGTCTATTTTTCTATCTTAACTTTAAGGTTTGTCCATTTACCTTTTCTAATCAATACCTCATCATTTTCAATATAATTAGCCAAAGGTGCTTTTGGATCTTTTGCTGCCTGCCCGTTAACATAAATTCCTCCTGCATTCATTACGTTTTTAACCTCTGATGCGCTTGGGAGTGTTCCTGATTCAATCAATATACTAGAAAGGGTTGCGTTAGATGCAAGTGTATTACTAATAGAAAAAACTTTAATGCTCTCAGGATTTACTTCTTTATTAACCACGGTTTTTTGAAACATCTCTTCCGCTTCTTCTGCCGCTGTTTCGCTGTGAAGTTCTTTTACTAATTCTTTTGCAAGTTCTTTCTTTAAGTCTCGTGGATTCTCGCCTTTTTCAAGTCTGGTTGCTACTTCCCGTATTTTTTCCATAGGAACATGAGACGCAAGTGTGAAGTATTCCACGATGACATCATCATGAATTGCCATAATCTTCCCGTACATGTCAGAAGGAGTATCTGTGAGCCAAATGGCATTGCCCCAAGACTTACTCATCTTCCTGCCGTCTGTGCCAATAAGGAATTCTGTAGCCAGGACAAAAGATTCCTTTTTGCGGATATCATTCTGCAAGGTTCTGCCTGCTTGCATATTGAAGGTTTGATCTGTACCGCCAATTTGAATATCTGTATCCATAAAATAACTATCATAGCCTTGCATGACAGGGTAAAGTAATTCATGCAAACCCACTCTTTTGTTATCTTGTAATCTTTTGCGGATAAGCTCCCGGCCGACAAAATCGCCTGTGCTAAAATGTTGGCAAAGCTTCACTATTTCCTCAAAAGAAAGTTTACTTAGCCATTCGCTATTATGAACGACGGTTACGTTGGGAAGAGAGAAATCAACAATTTTTTCTGCTTGTTTTTTGTAGCTTTGAAAGTTTTCGTGAATTTCTTGAGGAGTAAGTACAGGACGCTCTGTATCCTTGTCTGAAGTGTCACCAATGAGGGCCGTAAAATCTCCAATTAGAAAAGTGACGTTGTGTCCCAATTCTGCAAACATTTGTAGTTTTCGCAAAGGAACGGCATGTCCTAAGTGGATTTTTGTTGCAGTTGGGTCAATACCTAAATAAATATTAAGCTTCTTGTCTGATTCTAAAAGCTTTCGTAATTCCTCTTTTCCAGGAATTATATTTGCAACACCTCTTGTAAGTAATTCGTCAATTGTAACTTGTGAGCTTGCTTGTTGTGAGTCTGCCGAATCAGTCGAAATATCCATAACGTTTTGAGTATAGCATGGGTAGGACTGCGCGACAATATTATTTGCCTTTTGGGGGGAAATATTACATAATAACTTTGGGTTATGGATGAAGCACATTCGGAGACACCTAAGGAGGATTGGGCAAAATATCCTCATGTAGAAGATCATCCTGACTTGCTCACTACAGATATGTCAGACTTGAGAAGCAGAAGACGCCATAATACGTGGGGAAATCTTATTCATGCTGTTTTGCAAAAACTCTTTTTTCCGCATACTCGTGGGTATATTTCTGATGTGGTTTTATTAAGCCGCATCGTCACCTACGCATTTTTTGGGCTTGTTATCTTTATTGTCGTGGGATTTGGATTATTTCTTTGGTATGGCCGGGATTTGCCCTCTCCTGGACAACTCGTCAACAATGATTTGTCCCAATCAACGCGCATTTATGACAGAAACGGGATACTCCTCTACTCTGTCTTCCAAAATCAAAATCGCGTCTACGTAAACCTTCCGGATATTCCAAAGACCGTACAAGAAGCAACCATTGCTGTTGAGGATAAAAATTTCTACTCCAATCAAGGATTCTCTATCACCGGATATGTGCGTGCGCTACTGGGTATTCTGACACTGCATGGCATTTCAGGAGGCTCTACCCTTACCCAACAGTTGGTAAAAAATGTGCTGCTCACGCAAGAACAAACCATCACTAGAAAAATAAAAGAGCTTATGTTATCTATTCAAGTGGATAGAAAATATTCCAAAAACCAGATTCTGGAAATGTATCTCAATGATGTTGGCTATGGTGGTGCAACCACCGGCGTTGAGGCGGCAGCAGAATATTATTTTGGCAAGCATGTAAAAGATCTGGATTTGGCACAAAGCGCATTTATTGCAGGGCTTCCTCAAAGTCCCACAGCGTATAATCCCTACAATGGCCAAAAATATTACCTTGCGCGTAGTCAAGTGGTGCTGCAGGCAATGGCGGATCAAAATTACATAACGCAAAAAGCAGCAGACAATGCACAGAAAGAAGTACAAAACTTTTCTTTTTCAAGTGCGCAAAATGCCGATATTAAAGCCCCATGGTTTGTTTTGTATGTCAAACAACTTGCCGCAGCGCAATTTGGTGAGCAAATGGTAGAAAATGGTGGATTACAAATTTATACAACCCTTGACTACAGCATAGAAAAATATGCAGAAGATACGGTAACAAAAGAAGTTGCTGCGGATGTAAAGCCGGACAATATTCACAATGCGGCAGCAATTGTACGGGATCCAAAAACAGGCGAAATATTGGCAATGGTGGGGAATGCGGACTACTTTAATAAAGCAATAGACGGACAATACAACGATGCAATGGCAAGCAGACAGCCTGGCTCTTCCCTGAAGCCAATTCTTTATATGACTGCACTGGAGAAAGGATATACCGCGGCATCCGAGGTGATGGATGTAAAAACAGACTTTCCAACAGGAGACCCTGCTACTCCTACCTACACCCCGGTCAATTACAATGGGAAATTTAATGGGCCTGTGCAGCTTCGTTTTGCGCTTGGAAACTCCTTAAATATTCCTGCGGTAAAAATGCTTGCACGCGTTGGCATAAAAGATTTTATGACGAATGCCTACAATTTGGGTATATCCAATTGGCAGCCAACAGACGCCAATTTAAAAAGTGTTGGGCTTTCTTTGGTCTTGGGAGGACGCGAGACAACTCTTTTGGATGAGACGACTGCCTACGGTACTCTTGCAACCGGTGGCATAAAATATAACCCGGTATTTATAAAAAAAGTAATCGATAGCAAGGGAAATACCTTGTACCAAGAGCCACAAGCGCAAGGGACACAAGTTGCGCCGGCAAATGCGGTCTTTATTATTTCCCATATTCTTTCCGATAATAATGCACGGCTTCTTGATTTTGGTGCTTATTCTTCGCTTGTCGTTGCTGGCAAGACCGTAAGTGTGAAGACAGGTACTACCGATAGTTTTAAGGATAACTGGACAGTTGGATTTACGCCCTCGTATGTTGTGGGGGTTTGGGTAGGAAATAATGACGGACAGCCCATGAGCAATGTGGCGTCCGGTATTACTGGTGCTGCCCCCATATGGAATAAAATTATGAGTTTTGTCTTGAAGGGTAAGCCAGATGATACGTGGCTTCAGCACCCGCCATCTGATGTCACTGCCATGCAAGTGGATGCGCTTTTTGGTGGCCTGCCAACAGCAGGCATGCCAACGAGGTCAGAATACTTTATTAAGGGTACTGAGCCAACTGCTCCCTCTCCCGTGATCCAACAGAAGGATGGAAAAGTGTATTATATTGTGCGGGAAGATGACCCGGTAAGTACTGATGGGCAAAACAGGTGGCAGGCAGGGATAGATGCATGGATAAAAACAGCACATTCTGCGGCAGATTACCAATGGTATCCGCCGGATGATTTGCTCAAACAGTTGGGGCAAAATAATAATTCGCCAACTCCTACTCCAACCCCGCACTAAGGTTTAAGCATTAATCTTATAAGTAACTATATCAACTTTAAGCTTCCACCCCGGGGGTGGATTAGGCACGCACCTACGGAAATCTATTCTTCAAGATCAATTAACTGGTGCTTTATTGCTTCTAAGGTTTTGCCATATTCTTCTTGATCGAGAAGAAACTGCTTATATGCATCTTTTGAAGTAAATTGATCTAAAATATCTTTCTTCAAACAAAACCCATTATAATTTCCATTAACATATTCATGATATGAAGACCAAAGATAATCTTCTAAATTTTTAGCAATAAAATTTACTGTTGGATTGAGATGAATATACCGACTTACATGAAGTAATTGTTCATTTGATTCTATATGAACTGCTTGGAATTCTCCTTGTAGCAAAGGTCCTACTCTTTTATATTTAACATTAAAATATTTTGTGTAACTATTACTAATTTTGCTAATAAATTCTGTAATTCCACTTTCCCTTACCTGCTGTACAAGGAAATGAAAATGGTTGGGCATAAGGCAATAGCAGTTAATAGCAATGATTTTATTACTGTTATTAGTAGTAAAAGAAGAAGATAAAAAAGATGAAAGCTTTGGCTTTGGTCCCTCTATCATATAGTACTGCATTGTCCTAAGAAATCGTTTAAAATCATGAACACTAAGAAATATTGGCATTTTTGCTACACCACGATTAAATACGTGGTAATACTCATTGTTCACAAATGGGATCTTTCGAGAAGGCATATCTTGAGTAAGACAGAAAAATCCGCAGGTGTCAATTCAATCCACCCTTGGGGTGGAAGGCTAACTTTGATGCTGTTTGATGTAAAAGAATTTAGTCAATTATTGTTTTGCAGAGGTCCAGTAGGAGTGGAAATTCTGTAAAGCCTGCCTCATCATTTAGGTGTTGTCCGCCTTCTACAACTATTTTTTCTGACTTCATTGCGTGTACAAAATTCTCAAACTTTTCTGCTGGTACATATGGGTCAGTATCGCCATCAAGCGCATAAGACAAAGGAATAAGTCTTTGTAATATTTTAAAATCAAAATCTGTTTTATAGAAGCTTTTATTTACCACGTCAATTTGCCAAGATCTTCCTAGATGTTCTAGAAATGGAGCAACAAACATAGCACTATCAAGTTGCAAGTTGTGCTTTTGGACCATGTGAAGAATAAAAATACAAGCAAGAGAGTGTCCAACAAAGCAGATAGGTTCATCACGCTTAAGTTTTGGTAACACTTCTTCTTCAAAAACCTTTGTCCAATTTTCTAAATTTTGGATTTCTGAGGGACGATTTTCACCAAGTTGTGCAATCCTGTCCCAGGAGTCAACAGGAAATGTAGGAACTAAGACCACTTGTCCAAGTTTCTCCAGTTCTGTTTTTAACCAAGGAAACCAATTGGCCTGCGGATTTCCAAATGAACCATGGATAATAATAAATTGCATAAATAATAGATTCTTCGCTAATACCACAAGCTACATTCACCGAATGGTCGCGCTTAGGATGAAATGACAAATCATTTCACTTTTGCTGCAAATTTTTTAGAGAGATTATCTATTATTTCTTCTCGAACTTTCCCAACCTCTTCTGTGGTGAGGTTTTTGGTCCGGTCAAGATAGACAATGTGGAATGTGCGGGTGTTGCCATAAATATCCAAAAGCTCGACATCCTTTATCAAGGGATTGGTTTTCTTTACTGCATCCATGATATCTCCTGTTTTTACATTGTTTTCTACAACAAGGGAGATATCTTCTGTTACTGGTGGGTATTTAGGAAGCGGCGTGAATGTCTTTTTCATGTTGGCATGGGCAAGTAATTCATCAAAATTTATTTCTATGGTTACTAATTGCTCATCCATGACTTCGATATCCCCTATGTGTGTATTATCTCGATATACACTTGCGCCTATGCCCCCCACTTCTGTATCTCTAAACGTAACATGTCGTATTCCCATTTCTTCCGTTACTGCCTCAACCAATCCTTTTGCATGATAAAAAGTCTCACTTTTTCCTTTCAATACGATTCCAAGCTTTCGTATTTCTTCAGGTAAATCATTTTTTCTTTTATGGTACGTATTTGCAATTTCAAAAATCTGTACGCTATCATACGATTTATTTTCTGCAATTACCTGCAAAAGACTTGGGGTAAGTGTTTTTCGCAAATATACATGGTCCATATCTAAGGGATTTTTTAGGGTAATTGCGTTTTCGAGTGGTCCTTCAAACATTGTCTCCGATACCATGGAGTAGGTATATACTTCGGTAAGTCCCCAGTCTTTTAATGCTTCTTTCATGCGTGTTTCCCAGTAAAAGGGATTTTGGTTTTGGTGGTACGGAAGCGCTTGGGTAAATGGTGGCAGTGCAGTTGGGATGTTATGGTAGCCATAAATTCGCGCAACTTCTTCTACAACATCTTCTTCTATTTCCACGTCCCGTTCCCGCCATGTTGGCACTGTAACCATAAGAGTGTCACCAGATGCGTTGGTGGCAAATCCTAAAGATTCCAGAATACTGACAGACGTTTTGAGTGGTACCTCTACCCCAATGATTCGTTGCATTGTTGCACTTGTTACTTTTATTATATGTACTGCTGGTTTGTGTGGATAGATATCTACTACGTCTGAAATTATTTTTGCGTCTGCTATTTCTTTATATAAAGCAACGCCTCGTTGTAATGCTTCTAAAGCTAGCTCTGGGTCTACACCTTTTTCATTGAGTGCTGCTGCTTCTGTACGAATAGCAAGTCCCATTGAGGTTTTTCGGATTCTCCAAGGATCATTGTTATCAAAGAAGAAAAGGATTCGAGTGGTCTTGTCTGTTACAACACTATTATCTGTGCCCATGACGCCAAGCAAATCAACAATCTCCCCTTCCCCATTATCTGCCACAATATCTCCACCTGGGAGCGTATGCTGCTTTTTATCCAAGGTCACTATCGTCTCGCCTTTTTTGGATTCCCTAATAATAAGGGTATGATGCTTTAGTCTGTCATAGTCAAAAGCATGACTTGGATGGCCAATTTCCAGCATGACATAATTTGTTACATCAATAAGATTGTTTAAGCTTCGTATACCTGCTGCCTCCAATCTCTCTTTGATAAATTGCGGAGATTCTCCTTTTTTTACTTCAAGTACCACACCGCAAATTCTATTTACTAGTTTTTCATCTACCTTTATCGTGAGAGGGACATTCTCTTTGTTTTCATTCTTTACTGCTGTAAGCTTGAGTGGCAATACCTTTGCCGAGAATCCAAAGTGCGGTAAAACAGTTGCAGCTTCGCGGGCTACTCCACATACGGATGCCATATCTACTCTATTGGTAGTTATCTCTGCAGAATAGACAAAATCACTGCCATAGGGCTCAACGCGTTCTATTGATGCACTTGTAAGGCTCATTGCTTTTGCAATGTCCTTTGGCTTGGCATTTGTTTCCAAATGCTCCCGTAGCCAGCTGTCTAAAATCTTAATATCCATAAATATTTTTTCTTCCTTTTAGAACTGAGTTAAGAACTCTAGCTTATTACTGTACAAAAGTCGCAGGTCATCAATTTCTAAGCCTTCTTTCATCATCATGCAACGCTCTGGACCAAATCCGAAAGCAAATCCGGAATATATTTTTGGGTCAACCCCGCCAAATGTTAATACATTTGGGTGTACTATCCCAGCTCCTCCCAATTCTAGCCATCCTGCTTTACACAGCTTACATCCTTTCCCAAGACATACACCGCAATTAATATCCAGCTCAAATGATGGTTCGGTAAATTGAAAGTGATACGGTCGAAGCCTAATTTCCCTATTTTCACCAAAGAAAGATTTTACAAAATAATCCAGTGTTCCCTTGAGGTGGACAATGGAAATATCTTTTCCTACAACAAGCCCTTCAAACTGATGGAACATTTGTGTATGGGACACATCAGATTGTCTTCGATAGGTTTTCGCGATATTAAGCATGCGGATAGAAATATCGCCTTTTCCCTTTTGTTCTTTCACTACCCGTTGCATTTCTCTTATTTGGCCATTGGAAGTATGAGGGGTAAGAATAATAGACCCTTTTTTACTATCCACATCTTCTGTCGTAAAAAATGTTTCCCAATCGTCCCGTGCCGGATGGTTTTCCGGGAAATTAAGCGCAGTAAATGCATACCAATCCCACTCTACTTCAGGATAGCGTACTCGAGTAAATCCAATTTTCTCAAAAATAGCAGTTATTTCGTTAATTGCATGGGTAACTAAATGAATATGGCCAGAAGGAGGTTTTATGCCAGGATTTGTGACGTCAATACTTTCTCTTTTTTTTTCCAATCTTTTATTTTTTAGCATCTCCCCTTGTCTATCTATTGCCTCTTCTACAGATTGTTTGACTTCGTTAATGAGTTGGCCAATTTCTGCGCGTTGCAAAAGGGGGACATTCACAATATCTTTCAGCGCAAGCGTTAATTTGCCGCTTCTTCCAAGAAATTGCAGCTTTACTTCTTCCAGTGTCTTTATATCTCCTGCATCCAGGATAAGCGAAAGTGCCTCATTTTTTATCGTCATTAACTGTTCTTCCATAAGATTATATTACCATAATCCTCCATATTTTCGCATTCGCCTTCAGGTACTATTCATACACGGCTCATGCCAAAATTATTGGCGGATTGTATGCTATTTATATTATATACTTTTGGAATACAAAAAATCCCGCCGTGGCGGGATAAGTAGTGGCTGAATGGAAGAGAGCTTACGCTTTCTTTACCATTTCAACCACATGCTTAAAACTTTCAGGATCGTTGGTTACTAAATCTGCAAGGGATTTTCTATCGAGTGCAACGTGTGCCTTGTGAAGTTTGTTTACAAAGACGCTATAGGAAATTGCATATGGTTTTACTGCCTCAGAAATTCTGGTAATCCAAAGTGTTCTAAAGTCTCTTTTGCGATTTTTTCGTCCCTGGAATGCATATTGGCCGGAATGCAGTACTGCTGCTTTTGCTGTCCTAATAAGACTACTTCGACTTCCACGATACCCCTCTGCCAGCTTAAGCAGCTTATTGTGTCTTCTTTTTGATACTAATCCTCTTTTTACTCTTGGCATATATGTGTTATCTAGCTCCTAACATTTGTTTTATTTTTTTTGCGAATGATGGACTGAGCACTCCTACGACATTTCCTCTTCGTATTCTACTTTTACTTCGTACCGACTTATGATGACCAGCATTTTGGTGTGCAAAAAGAACTTTCCCTGTCTTGGTAATCTTAAACCGTCTTTGTACTGAGCGTTTTATTTTCTTCTTTGGCATATAATTTTCAGAAATATCAGTGCGTCTGCTCAATCTGTGTTTTAGATTGCGGACGGTTAGATATATCAGATTTTTTGATTTCTCCGTTATCCGATTGAGCCGATTCTGCTGATCGCGCCGATGTTTCTACCTTTCCAGGCGTTAGGATGGCTATCATCTGCTTACCTTCAAGTCTTGGCTCTTTTTCTACTTTTGAAATACTGTCTAAATTTTTGGCAAATTTGTGTATGATATCAAATCCAAATTGTGGGTGGGTCACTTGCCTTCCTTTAAATCGTACTACCACCCTCACCTTGTCACCGTCCTCGAGAAATCCTTGTGCCCTGTTGCTCATGGTTTTTAGGTCATGATCGTCCATGAAGGGTCCAAGGCGTACTTCTTTTGTCTCGGTAACTTTTGCTTTTCTTTTCTCTTCTCGCTTTTTCTTTTCCTGCTGATAAACAAATTTCTTATAATCAACAATTTTTGCAACTGGTGGTTTTGCTGCTGGTGCTATTTCAACTAAATCAAGTCCTTCTTCTCGTGCTTTGGTAAGCGCTTCGAATTTGGATAACACCCCAATTTGCCTATTCTCGCTGTCCAATACGCGAAGTTGGAGCGATTGAATCCGCTCATTTACCCGGTATTGGATAGCTGTATTCTCTTGTCTTTTATGAAACCTTTTTATCAATTAAAATTTCTTCCTTTAAGGTCCTTCATTACTCAGGAAGAAATTCTATCCTGAGCTTGTCGAAGGATCTAATCAAATTAACTCTTTGATGTAATCTTATCGCTTAATAGCTTTAAAAATTCATCGACACTCATCTGTCCGAGGTCCTGACCTGACCGTTCTCTGACAGAAAGAGAAGCATTTTCTGCTTCCTTGTCTCCTATTATACCTAAGTACGGCACTTTTTGTAAAGTATGAGTCCTGATTTTGGATTGGAGCCGTTCGCTGCTCTCGTCTACTACAGCTCGAA
Source organism: Minisyncoccota bacterium (assembly GCA_025449795.1). GTDB lineage: Bacteria > Patescibacteriota > Microgenomatia > Levybacterales > UBA12049 > JANWIQ01. The sequence goes on along the minus strand of JANWIQ010000035.1, from coordinate 2,344 downwards.
TGCCTGCTTTTTCAAGCTCTTTTGCTATTTTTTGTGCTACCTCGTTGTGTCTGTCTGCAATTGGTAACAGTGCCACCTGGACTGGAGCAAGCCAGAGAGGAAGTGCGCCTGCATAGTTTTCTATAAGGATACCCAAAAATCTTTCAAACGATCCATATATTGCTCTGTGGAAAGTAACGGGTTGTATTTCTTTTCCTTCAGAATCGGTATATTTTAATTTAAAGTTCTTTGGTTGTTGAAAGTCTAATTGAATTGTACCCGTTTGCCATTCACGGCCTAGTGAATCCTTCATAAGGATATCTATCTTTGGTCCATAAAACGCTCCTTCGCCCGGCGCAACAAAGTATTCATTTTTAGAAGCATCCAAGACAGTCTGTAATTCTTTCTCTGCAATATCCCAATCTGCCTCTTCTCCCATAAAGTTTTCAGGTCGTGTACCAAAGCGAAGTTTGTAGGTTAGATCAAACGGTTTGTAAAATATCTCAATCATTTCCATGATTTTTGCAAACTCTTGCCCGATCTGTGAAAGTGCCACAAAGACATGAGCATCATCTTGATGAAATTCCCTGGCTCTAAAAAGTCCATTTAAAGTTCCTGACAGTTCAAATCGATGTAGTGCGGTTGTTTCAGAAAGTCGCATGGGTAAATCTCGATAACTTCTGGTCTTGGAATTAAAAATTGTCATTGCATTGGGACAATTCATAGGTTTTATGCCAAATACCTCTGCTCCCTCATAGGGATTTTTGGAATCTTCACGAAGATAACTCATGGGAGAGATAAACATATCTTCTCGGTAATGGAACCAGTGTCCCGAGGTTTCATACAATTCTTTCTTGGAAAGAATTGGAGTCATGACTTCCTGATAGCCATACTGCTTATGGATTTCCCGTGAGAAATTAAGGAGTTCAGTAAAAACAATAAGCCCTTTTGGTAGCCAATATGGCATACCAGGAGCGGTATCTGCAAAAATAAATAAATCTAATTGGGGGCCTAATTTTTTGTGGTCTCTTTTTTCTGCTTCTTCAAGCATTTTTAGATAATTGTCTAATTCTTCTTTTGCGAAGAATGCCGTGCCATAAATTCTGGTAAGCATCTTATTTTTTTCGTCGCCTCTCCAATATGCGCCGGCAACTTTCATAAGCTTAAAGTGCTTTAGTTCTTCTTTTGGATTTTCACTATGGCCACCCCGACAAAGATCTTCAAAATTTCCTGATATATAAAACGTTATTGGTTCACCTTTTTTGACAATTTCATCAATAAGTTCTAGCTTGTATGGATTGTCTTTGTAATAATCGCGCGCTTCTTCTTCGGTTACTTCTCTATGGGTAAATCCACTCCATGATTTCACCAATTCATGCATTTTTTGTTCTATACGCGCAAAGTCTTTATCGGAAATTTGTACATTTTCAGGAAATTCAAAGTCATAATAAAAACCGTCTTCTATTGCAGGGCCAATGGTTCTTTTGGCCTCTGGCCAAATTTCCATGACAGCAGCGGCCAGCAAATGCGCTGCAGAATGACGTAGATGATCTAATTCTTGTTGATTATTGTTCATAGTGTTATATTACCATAATCCTCCATATTTTCGCATTCGCCTTCAGGTACTATTCGTACACGGCTCATGCCAAAATTATTGGCGGATTGTATGCTATTTATATTATATACTTTTGGAATACAAAAAAACCCCGCTTGGCGGGGTCATAATTTACACAAATTACAAACCCCTCCTTACAGAGCTGTAGTTGTTGTGAGCGCAAATTGCTTATTCATATTTTGATTGTATCATGTTTTTTTATCTTGTCAAATCAATAAAGTCGTACTGGATTTAATGCAGGATCTAGGTTGCTAAGGATTTTTGCTCAAGCTTGGCAAGTCTTTCTTCGTGGTCATCTACAGTTTCTTTTAGCTCGCGATACTGGTGAGTACCAATCTCATTTTCTTGTTTAAGGTCCGCAATATCTCCAACGATACTATCGAATCTATCCATTATTTGATTTCTGTATTCTTTTGCTTGGCCAAGAATTTCTATTTTATTTTTTTCAAGATCTTGTTTTGTCGCAAACTTTACAAGTTTCTCATCGAGTACTCTACTTAGTACTTCTTCTAAAACAGCTTGCACAACTGGTTGGTTGGTTTTTGATTGTGGCACAATTCTACTATAAATCTGAAGAAGAAAAGAAACAAGAGAGAAAAGATATCACTGCTCAAGCATGCTACTCATTCCCTGCATGGCAGAAAGCGTGATGGCAATAAAATCTGTAAGAGGGATTTCCAATTTTTCTCCTGCCAGTTGTATTCTTTTTCTTACTTCTTTGGGGAACGATTTTTCTTGTATCTTTTGTAG
>JANWIQ010000034.1 GCA_025449795.1 Minisyncoccota bacterium | reverse complement strand
GTAGGAACTTTCTGTAAAAACTTTGTTATACTATCTGTGTCATGAAAAATAGAACATTTTCAGCCCCTCTAGGTGCAAGTCTTATTGTTATATCATCTTTTTTTTATGCCAGTTACGGTATTTGGACTAAGTTACTCGGTAATTTCTTTGATGGGTACACTGCAACTGTCTTAAGAAGTATTTTAGTTGTAATAATTCTTGGTTCCCTTGCAGTACTTTACCGTAAATTTGAACCATTACATCTTAAAAAGAATTGGATATATATAGCTGGACTTTTTATCGCTTCATTATTTACCTGGGGGCCTCTTTACTATGCGATTTTATTTGGTGGGGTTGGAATAAGCTTAGCAGTCAATTATGCATGTATTGTTATTGGAACTTTTTTCTTTGCCTGGATATTTGCCTCAGAGCGGTTTACGAAAGACAAAGCATATTCTGCAATTTTAGGTATTATTGGTTTAGTACTCATTTTTTCGCCAACATTTTCTAGTCTTGCATGGTTGCCGATTGCCGCAGCTTGTCTAAGTGGTTTATCCTCAGGAGCCAATAATGTATTTTTAAAAAAGGTTCACTACAATCCTACACAATCTACACTTGTTGGATGGACTTCTGGGATTATTGCTAACCTCCTAATGGCATTCGTACTTGGTAAATCTTATCCATCTTTTAGATTTCAAATTCAGTGGTTTTATTTACTTTTGTTTGCAATTGCTTCAGTTATTTCTTCGTGGTTTTTCGTAAAGGGACTAAAACTAATAGATGCAGGAGCTGCAGGAATACTTGGCTTATTGGAAATTGTTTTTGGGGTAATTTTGGGGGTTGTACTCTTTCATGAAAAACCATCGCTAATTGCTTTATTTGGCATTGCATTAATAATTATTGCAGCTGCAATACCATATAGTAAAGATTACAACTCTAAAAAGGGAACCCTCGAATAACTAGCTTTGGAACCACTTTAGTCCCAAATTATATGTTCATATAAATGAAAACCTCTTTAAGAATACTTATAAAGTGATCAACTTTCTCAGGCTTCTTATCTATAGACCATCGCAAATGATCAATTGCTCTTAACAACATTAGGGTATCTATTATTGACTTTTTTTTAAAAAAATCTTCTTTAGATAAACCAAGACCTCCTAAAAATGCTATAAAATCAGTATCTTGAAATTCAAATTTAAAACTTGTTTGTAGTACCTCAATAATATCGAAATAGGGAATTGCCTGAGACTCGGAAGAGCCCCAATCTAATAGAAATACTTTTCCGTTACTATCTACAATAACATTTTTTAAGGATAGGTCACCATGACTAAGGCCAAATCTAAGTTCTTCTTTCTTTAAGTTTTCAAAAAGTACTCTTATTTTTTTAGATTGGTCAATTGTTAATACTCTCTTAGAAAGCAGAATATCTGATTCACTTAAGCTCTCTATATCATAATCTAAATACTTGTCCTAGGCTCCTTCAAATACTCCTGGAGAACTCATATAGTCTCCAAATCCAACAACAGGTATACTATGAATACTTTTTGCATATTCACCTAATTTTCTCCAAATAATTGACCTATCTAAAGAAGATTCAGTACCATCTATGCCTTCAACATACTCCTCAATCATGTATATTGTTTCTCCTAAACTTCCCACTTTAAAAATTTTAGGAGTTAGAATTCCTAATTGACTGGCTTGTTCCATTTCCCACTTTTCCTTTTCAAATTGAGATGTGTTTGGCTCTTGGCTAATTCTTAGTATCAATTTTTGATTGGACATTTCAACAATAAATACCTCATTTGTTATTCCCTTATCTCGAATATGGGTTATATTCATTGGAATTTGATTAAAGGTAGATATAAAAATGTCTTTTATTATTGCTTCATTTACCATAAGGGCATTATATCAGCTTAAAGGATTTATTCTTGTATATTCTTTGAATCAACTACTTGGTCTATTACTTTATTAACAAGAATTGTGAGCGTAAGCAATATCTTTGATATTTCCTTATCGGTATATTTCTCTGCCCGTTTATCTAGAATCTCTCTTGCTCTTTTGATTGTCATTTTTCAGTTTTACTGCAATTTTGTCAAAGATTGGGTCAAAAATGTCATCAAGAATTTTTTGCTGTTGTTCTTTTTCCTCTGGCGTTTTGGGATCAATATAGACGTACTTAATCTTAAATTTTTTACTTCTTTTCATGTTCTTTTTGCTTGTTTTTCCTGATCCATTGTAAGTAAAATTTCAAAGTAGTTTAAGAGGTTTTGCGCAGCTTCTCTGGCATCATCGGTATATTCAACATCATCCTTTGTATAAAGCGGAATAGTTTCCTTTTCTTCTTCCTGAATTGCCGCAGCATCCACATCCACACTCACATTTCTCTTCGTCTTTATCCATCATAGTTTTCACCTCCTCACTTTTTTATTTTCTTTGCTAACATCCATGCGTTATATGCCAAATACCACGGAAGAATTATTCCAATCACACTTAACCACATTGGAAGTTGCCATGTCCCAAAGACAACTTGAAGACCAGTCAATAAGCGCAAGAGATGCAGTAATCCCACAATAGAAAAAATTGTTCCAGCAGTTTGTAAAAATGTTTTTGTAGACAACATATATTTCTCACCTCCCATATTTAGTATTACTCTCTTAAAAATTCTTGTCAAGAAATACCACTATGCTTTTGCTCTATGATTTTTACTACTTCTCCAATCTGCATCCAGAAAAAAGCCCATACCCACACAAATCCTATCTCCCAAAGTTGTAGTCTCCCTGGCATAAGAAAACCTGTAAAAGCCAAGCCAGTCGCGATAAGTTGCGTGACTGTTGTGGCAACAATCACCTGTTTGCTTGGCAAGAATTTCCACCAACGCTGTTTGGTATGGGCAACGTAAATAAGCATATGTCCTGATACCGTTAATTTGAGAAAATACATGGTTTGGATAATACCCCAATCAAAATGCAGCACATTGCGCACAACAAAAAAGAGGATAAGACTATTGGCAATTCCTACCAGTCCATAAAGCGAGCTAAGAGTAAAACGTTTCTTCGCATGTATTTTTGCTGGCCTATTGGTTATGCTTACTCTATCTGAAGCAAGAGAAATAATAGGAATATCATTTAAGAGTGCTACAACAATAATTTGTAAAGCAGTAAGAGGATATATTCTATAGAGAATTCCGAGAATAGTAATTGTGACAATGAGCCTGAGGCTTTCTGATATACGATATAGGGAGTAGGTATAAAGCCGTGCAAATATTTTCCTGCTTTCAATAATAGCATCCTTGATAACGCTAATTCCTCCGGATAACAAAACTATATCGGCAGTGGCTTTCAGAGCAGCCACCGCATTTTTCACTGCAATTCCTACATTTGCTGCTTTAATGGCAGGGAGATCATTGACTCCGTCCCCATTTGCAGCAACGACAAAAAACTTTTTAGCAATTTGGACAAGATGAAATTTATCCTCTGGTAATATTTCTGCAAACGCTCCTGTACTTTGAAAAAATTTACCATTGATAGTAGACCAATTCATTCTATCCAACTGTTCTTTTGTCACTATATCCCCGTCGTTAAGCGCAAGTTGTGTCGCAATATTCGCAGCAATTGCTCTATTGTCTCCGGTTACCATCGAAATACCGATGCCATTTTCTTTGAGAAATTCAATAATAGATTTTGCATCAGTCCTGAGTGTATCTGATAACGCAAGGAGCCCGACAATCTTCATCTTCTTTTCTTCTTTGCTGTCCTGGACAAGTGCAATAGCTAATGTCCGATATCCGCCTTTTGCCAGTATTTCTACCTCACGATCGAATTTTGCTTTGGTTTTTTTATCTAAGAAACAATGCTCTTGAATAATTTGTGGTGCGCCAATAGAAATAACTATATCTTTATTGTCTTTATTAATAATAAGAGAGCTCCGCTTGCGTTTTGAGTCAGCGGGAGTAAAGTCAATTTTTGTAAAGTGTGGAATTGTGAGATGGAGTTCGTGCACTTTTTCTGTAATTGCTAAATCAATTGGATTATCTCCTTCAGATTGAGCAAGCATTGACGCATATGAAATAACATCATTGTGGGTAAATCCATTGTAGGCATATATATCTTGCACAGTAATTTTGTTTTTCGTTAGGGTTCCTGTTTTATCTGTTAAAAGAAAGTTAACATTTGCTAAATCTTCTAATGCAGAGAGCCTACGGACAATAACGTTTTTCTTTGCCAAATTGAGGACGCCAAATTCAATAATAAGAGTCATAACTGTTGGAAGACTAATAGGAATACCGGCAATAATCAGACTTAAATCAAGCGTGAGAAGCTCTAAGAGAGAAACTTTCTGAAAAAGAAAAACTATCGTCAGAATGACAACTGCACTGAGACTCAGTATAGTGAGGAATTTTGAAATACTGATAATGTCTTTTTCCAATAGACTTTTCTTTAAAACACGTTCTACAGAAAAAAGAGTCTTACCAAAACTAGTTTTTGCTCCTGTTGCAGTTACTTCAATAATCAAAATACCAGATGCGATAAATGATCCTGAAAAAACAGGATCGTTTTCTTTTTTATCTTTTGGCAAAGATTCACCAGTCAGTGCTGATTCATTGACTGACACATGATTTGCTTCAATAACTTTTCCATCAGCAGGAATGACGTCTCCGGATTGAAGCTGAATAATGTCCCCTGGAACAAGCAAGCGGGAATCAATATAGTGCCATGCGTTATCTCGCAATACTTTTACCTTTTGCTGCAAATTCTCATTGAGTTTCCTAATCGCGTTATCTGCTTTGTTTTCCTGCCAGAGCGTTATGGTTATATTGATAATTAAAAGTGCGAGAATAAAATAGCCGTCAAAGAATTTCCCTAGTGCAAATGACAGTATTGATGCAAGAAGCAACATGAGAGCAATAGGAGAAATTAAGTTTTTGAAGATTTTATGGATCAGACTACTATGCTTTTCTGGTATCTCATTTACATTGTATTGTTTGAGTAATACCTTTGCTTTTTCGGAGGTAATACCCTGGTAAGAGCTATTCTCATTTGAAATTACCATACCTGTTACAGAAAAAGTCGACATTCATCATCGTGGCATTCTTTGTGCTCATGTCTATTTTTTTCAAGCGCAAGATCATATACGTTAATCGCTTTTGTAACATCCTCGGGTTTTGAAGCTATTCTAAAAACCTCCAGGTCTTCAGGTCTAATCTTCATTCTCCTTCTAAATTCTTCAACGATATAATGCCAAAAATATCCATAAAGAATGAGTGGCTTATGGTGGCCAAAATAAAGCCTGGCGAGTCCCCATGCCATGCCGAACTCAGAAATTGTTCCCGTACCTCCGTTAAAAATTATGTACGCATCTCCAAGTTCTAATAATTTTCTTGTCCGTTCTATGTAATTACTTTCTTTATATACTTTGCCTGCCACATTAAGTACTGATGGGCCTTCAAATGTTGTTGCAAACTTTGGATTGTAATAGACGGCTGCGGTTTTTCCATTAACATCTTTTGCACCAATGGTTGCAGCACTCATAACACCTTGTCCGCCACCGTCAATAATTTCTATACCCATCTTAGCCACTTCTCGTGCAATAATTTGTGCTTCATCAAAATTGGGATCGCCCGGATCTCCGATGCTACTTCCAAAAAATGTCATGGCGTTAATTGATTTCATAGATTTCTCCTTTTGTTGGCAATAACACATCCTGTATATGCAATTCTTCTTGAATCTTTTGAGAAAGTGCTTCACGCTGTGGGTTTTCTCCATGTGTAAGAAAAACCTTCTTTACTCCTTGTATGTGCTGCAGCCACTTGAGAAGTAACGGTTGGTCAGCATGCGAACTGAATGCCTCAAGCTTAGTAATAGTTGCCTTAACTCGTATTTGCTTATGGTAAAGTGTAATATGTTTTGCTCCTTCAAGTATCTCTCTTCCCAAAGTACCCACTGCTTGATATCCGACAATGAGTACTCGTGTAGTAGGAATAGAAATATATTGTTCCAAGTGGTGCAAAATTCTTCCGCCACTCATCATACCACTTCCTGCAATGATAATTTTTGGATTGTATGCTTTGTTAATTCCTTTGCTTTCTTCAACACTTTTTGTAGATATAAGGTTTGGAAAATCAAAAGGGTGTGGGTCATGAGATAAATCATCGCTATAGAGCTTTGGAAATTTCTTAAACACCTCTGTTACCTCAATCGCCATCGGACTATCCAAGAAGATAGGCAATGATTGATTTATTATATTGTTTTTTACCAAATGACTAAGCGTATGGAGTATTTCTTGTGTACGCTCAATAGAAAAAGCCGGAATAAGGAGAACGCCTCCTGTTGATTCAATTGTTTGAATTTCTTTTTGTAAAACAGCAGCTGCATCTTCTCTTGGATGAGTGCTGATTCCATAGGTCGACTCCATAATAACCGTATCCGCATGTACAATATATTCTGTTGGCTGAATAAGATTTTCAGGGGTATTTCCCAGATCCCCACTAAATAGTAGTATTTGATCACCATCCATAACCTCAATGCTTGCTGATCCTAAAATATGTCCTGCATTGCGGAAAGTAATAGTAAATTCACCTATCTTAAGCGGAACATCATAGGAAATTATTTCCATTTTCTCCAATATTTTTTCAACATCATCCTTTGTATAAAGCGGGATAGTTTCCTTTTCTTCTTCCTGAATTGCCGCAGCATCCAAAAGAGAGATTGCTGTAATCGCTTTTGTTGCTCCAGTTGTATAAATTTTCCCATGGAATCCTGCTTGTATAAGAAGCGGCAACCTTCCACAGTGATCTAGGTGTGCGTGAGTAAGCAATACTGCCTGAAGATTTTTCGCATCAAAGGCCAGCGGGGAAGCATTAAGCTCCGCCTCACCTTCCATTCCCTGAAACATACCAAGATCAATCAATATGTTTTCACCACTTTGGCCTGTAAATAAATAGCTTGATCCGGTAACTGTTCCCGAAGCTCCAAAAAATTGTAGTTTTCTCATGCCTCATTATTATTGTAAACCGTAATGGGAAAAATTTCAGGTAGCAAAATATAACGAAAGCTTTGGTCCGAAAGTCTGGATAAAAAAGTGAGAGTTTGGCAAGCGGAGGCAACCCAAATAGGGATCACGGTCACTTCAACTCATAGTCAGGGCTGCCGGACTACGATTCGAACGTAGATGAAAGGATTCAGAGTCCTCTATCCTACCATTAGATGATCCGGCAAGGTACGTGTATTGTACTAAAGAAGAGATCCT
>JANWIQ010000033.1 GCA_025449795.1 Minisyncoccota bacterium | reverse complement strand
GAGAACCGAAGACCCTGAGCAAAGCGTAGGGGTGGTCTTTCGCCGAAAGGCGAATAAATCTTTATGGTTATGGATCATAAAAGTAGTAAGTAGTTTATTTGGAGAGGTCGCATAGTGGTTTAGTGCGGCGGTTTCGTCCCAGAAGTATGTTGTCAAGCTTCGCTTGACTTACAACTTCGGGATCCCGTACATCTTGCTAAATCTTCGATTTAGCAAGATAGTACTGGGAAAAACCAAGGAGAGTTGGCCGAGTGGTTTATGGCGCTGGTTTCGAAAACCAGTAAGTGAAAGCTTGCGCAGGTTCGAATCCTGCACTCTCCGCCAGACAAAATTCTGCACCTTGCTTTGCCAAATATTAAGATGCTCAGCAGGGTGTCGAATGGTACCCTGTCTCCGTAGTTCAGTGGATAGAATATTGGGTTCCGAACCCAACGGTCAGGAGTTCGAATCTCCTCGGAGACGCTAAGCGCTAAGTTATTGAGTAAGTAATTTCTGTACTCTTGGATCTTTTACTATACTTATTCCATCCTCTCCTGTATCTAAGCCAAATTCTAGTGCCTTAGCAACAAAAGAAAAGATTTTTATAATTAAACCAACTATTCCACCTATTTCTTCGTCTTCTTGCTCAGGAATAAAAACATATGTGGGTTTTTGTTTTGAAGCACCATTTAACCCCTGCAATCTCAGAATATTTAATTCATCTTGCAATCTAGAAATTCTTAATGTATTGGCAATATTTGGAGATTTAATAATATAACCTGCTTCTGAGCCAATTTGCTTTGGGGCAAGGTCTACCCCTCCAATATTCTTAACTGCATGTTCCGGAACTCTTGCAGTAACAGTGCCAATACTTCTAAGTACATTTGGTCCAGCCGTACGGACAGCCTCAGCTCCGCCAGAAGCGACTGCTCTTGCACCAATTCCAACTACTGCACCTCCCGCTCGTATTCCCGCACCTATTGTACTTCCAATTGCTTCTACCATACATAATTCTCCTTTGCATGAAGAAATTATACCCGTAACAACAAAAGGGTACTTGATATATAAATTACAAGAGGATTACAAAACTAGACTTTATTATTACTGTGGGATTTTTACCATTCCCCTTGCCGCTTCGGAAATAAGCAAAAGGATAAAAATAAGAATACTTCCTTGAGTTCCATATTTTAAATATCCCTTATCCAATGCATTTTTCAATAACTCTCCAAGCCTAACCTGATCAGTCGGATTTTGAAGTGCGTCAAGAAGCGTTGGGCTTATTCCGCTAGTTCTTGCTTTTTCAACTACGGAATTAAGGCTCGCTTGATCATGATCCCTTTCTATTTCTGCTTTTACAAGCGTTCCAGGCTTTTGAGCCCTTTCTTCCGGAGTTGCTTTTGCGTCAATTATTTTCTTTTCTTCTTGCAGTGCTATCATGTCGTCTAAGTCTCTATCAAGCTTAGCTTTTTTTATAGGATCTGTTTCTTTCGCTGCATCCTGCTTTTTTCTTAATATTGCATCTCCAAGCCCAATCTGATCCATATTCGCCCATTCCCGGAGAGCATTTACTCTTGCTTCAGATTTTGCAAGCTGTCCTGTTAGGATTATAACCCCTTCTGTAATTTGCCTCATTCTTTCATTATCCCCAACGGTGCTATTAACTTCTCTTTTAATCTGTTTCCATCTTTGAGATTCAGTAAGTACTTTACCCCCAGGTACATTTGCTGCTACAGCGGCTTCTGCTTCTATCTGTGCTTGCTCAAGCGGAACTTGTGCTTCCAAAAGCTCTGCAAAAGCCTGATCTCTAATTGCTCTATCATAAGATTTATCATTATATTTTGCGTCTCCTGATTTACCATCTTTTCCATCTACTAATTCCTTTCTGATTTCTGTTGCCTTCGCAGTAAGGGCATCTTTATCAACCCCGCTTTCATCAACTGCTTTGTCAAATTTCTCCTCAGTATCCAGGGTTTTTACAACCTCCTCGGCAGCCCGTGCCCTAACGTCCCCAGTTTCACCCTCATTGAGCATGTTTTCTTCTACAGCGTCAACCCTTCCTGGCATTGGAGGTAATTCTCCGCTTCCCAATCCCGAAAGTACTGTATCTGGACTTTCTGTAGATACAGCATCTAAAGTAACGCTGTCTGCAGCATTGGTTGCAGGAATATCCGGCGCTGGAGACAGTGGAGAATCTGGAGCTTTCGGTTTTCTAAGATCAAAAAAACTTTCCACTGCCTGTGGGCGTGTAAGTTTTACTATTGGGGGCTTTACAGGATTTAGGGCTTTTGCAACTGGCTCAACACCGTCTAAACGCTCTCCTCCCCCTGCTCCATTAATTGCTCCTCCTGTTGCCATATTTATTATTATACACCTCCTATTTGTTGATTTGTTTGATTTGTCGATTGACTCGGCGATACAGTTGTTGAGCCATTCATTTGTTGGCTTATCTGCAAAGATTTTGCAACACTTATTGCATGCTCTATATTTCCCTCTGCAATAGAATTTCTCATGCGTAAAAGAGCATGTTCGCGCTCTGATTCGTTAAATTTAGCAAGTTCTTTAACGTAAATCTCCCGCATTTCCATGTAGGTATCTCCAAGTTTTTTCAATTTTTCCAGCATATCTTTTTGATCTTTCATTGGTAATTCTCCCAAAAAATCCGCAGCCAGTTTTTGTGCCTGATCTGTATGGATTTTATGCTGCTCCAGATGTTTTATTATTAAATCCACAAGCTCTTTTTTTATTTGTTCAACTTCTTGTTGCAAATCCATAAATTCCTTTCTAGTATACCATTTTGGTATGCGGTATAATTACTAAAAGCATACCACGATATCAAACGTTTAGCTTGATGCGTGCCTAACAAAATTATAACAACATTATGAAATTTGAATTTTCCGCAGGAGGAATTGTATTTAAAAAAGAGCAAGGCAAAATATTAATTCTTCTTTGTCAACATTCTCAGCATCATGGTTGGGTTTTTCCAAAGGGATTTATTGGAGATAAAGATGAGTTTAAAGGACAAAGCAAAGAAGAAACTGCTCTTCGAGAAGTAAAGGAAGAAACTGGTATAATAGGAAAAATTTTAAAACCATTAGATCCAAGTACATATTGGTACGAGATGGACGGGATTAAAAGAAAAAAAACAGTTTATTTTTTTTTAATGGAATTTGTAAGCGGAGATATAAAAAATCACGACTGGGAAATGGAAAATGTAGAATGGCTGGAAATAGATAGTATAAAAGATAAACTAACTTATTCATCGGACAAGAAAGTTTGGCAAAGTGCTAAAAAAATAATAAGTAAATAATTAGGAGAGGTCGCATAGTGGTCTAGTGCGCCCGCTTGGAAAGCGTGTGTGGTCGTAAGATCACCGGGGGTTCGAATCCCCCCCTCTCCGCAAATTATAATAATATCTTTCTTGACATTTCTTGCAAATTGTTCCACACTAAATTTGACATGCTGCCTTTAAAGAGACTGTTATTTATTGCGTCTTCTTTTCTCATATTTTTTCTTTTTTTTGTTGTAAAGAATACTCCTGTTGCACATGCTCAAACATATTATTCAAATTACACTAATTTAAACACTAACCCAGATGTTCCCCAAGACCTGCATACTTATTCCCACACCATGATGCTAAACGTATTATCTTTTGTTGTATGTGGATTAGCAGGAATAGATCCCATGACGCCTTCCCATAAGTGTCTTGGCTGGGATAATTCAACCCAAAAAATAGGCTATGTTAATGGATATGGTGGATTATTGGGCTTTATGACAAGAACAATAACCCTTACATATAATCTTCCTATCCATTCTCAGCCTTACATAAACTATCTAGCTTCAAATTTTCATTTATTTGCGGACAAATCTTACGCTGCAAACAACGAGCAAGGGTTGGGCGCAAAAGGCCTTGACCCTCTTTTAACTATATGGGTTGGATTTAGAAATACCGCCTATCTTTTCGTAGTTATTATTTTTGTAGTCATAGGTATGCTTATTATGTTTAGAATTAAAATAGATCCGAGAACAGTCATGACAATTCAAAACCAAATACCCAAGATCATTATAGGACTTTTGGCAATTACATTTTCTTTTGCAATAGCCGGTTTTTTAATAGACCTAATGTACGTTGCGACTTATCTTATTTTAAACATAACTTATGCTGCAGTAAAAAATGGATTTGATATTACAAAACTAACATCATATACCACTCCCTTCGGAGCGGCAAACGATATGCTCCCGGGGGGGATTGGTGGGGCAATAGCCGGAGCCACAGGATCTGTTAATAGCGGAGTTTTAACGGTAGTCAACGGTAATCCAATAACATTTCTTTTGAATGGAATTTTTTATATTATAACGGGAATTATCTGCGCAATTGCAGGACTTGTTTCTGTAGTCGAAGGTAATGGCTGGAGCTGCAGCCTTGACGCTCTGGGAAATTCAGGCGGACTTGTTGGTATAATTGTTTTTATTATTTTAACTATTGCCGTGCTAACAGCTCTTTTCAGGTTTTGGATTGCTCTAGTTACTTGCTACATAAACATCCTTTTCAACGTTATTTTAGGTCCAATTAGAATTTTATTTGGAATGGTGCCAGGTGGATTGGGGGGCGGAATGGGAGGATGGTTTAAAGAACTTATTGCAAACCTTGCTGTATTTCCAGTATCTGTAGGTTTTATAGCCCTTGCAGGAGCAATTGCAACTGCTGTTGGCAACGGTAATGCATTTACACCATTTTTTGTACCTGGCGTTGGTGTTGGCGGTGTATTATCTTTTGCCGCAATTCTCATGCTTCCAAAACTTCCCGATACTGTAAAAGAGTGGTTTAAAGTAAAAAGTAGCGGTTTGGGAGATTCAATCGGCCAAACATTGGGCGTAGGAGCAGCAGTACTTGGCGCAGCTGGAAGACAAACAGGTAAGAGATTATTCCAACGCGAGCTTTCAATTCAAGGTCAGGCAGAAGGTTGGGTAAGACGCCTAGCCCTTGGCGGAGCTGGCACATGGAGAAGAAGAGCCTTTATGAAAGCTGCTGGAGAAAAAGGAAATTAAAGCCTATTTAAATTTAGCATTCTGTCCAAGCACTCCCTTAAACAACAACCATAAAAATGTAAATAACGAACCGCTTGTGCCTGTACCTAATTCATATCCCAAAAGTGCGCCAAAAGTTGTTTTTGATTTCCTTGATATATCTTTCAAATCATCATCGTCAAAAAATCCTTCGCTTAGTCCTTGTACTGCAAGTTGTCCTTTTTCCCAAAACTTCCACCACGGTCCTGATTTATAAGATACCAATTCTTCCTCTGAGTTAATTTGTATGTGTTTAAAAAATTGGTGAACAAATTGAAACTGTCCTAATTCCCACTTTTCCCAAAGCGGATCTTTCTCATAAATCTTACTTGCAGTAAAGGGATTTAAGTGATATTTGTGCAACATAAAGCTATTCATTATTGCCCACCCGATAAGGTCGCGTACAAACAATTCCCCTTGTTTTGACAAACTCCCTTTTTCACCTTGGGATGCAATGAAATCATCTATTTGTTTTTGCCACTTAGTGGGAGTAGGACCGTGGTTTACGTTCATTCCACCTTCCCATCTGCCATTTGTTTTATTATATTTACCTACCACATTTTCATGGAAAATATATTCCGCAAGTGTCTTTTGAACAAATCTGTATTTTTCTTTACCACCTTCCTCATATTTTTCCCTAACGTATACTTTTGTATACCATGGTATACTGCCATTTTTTGCAAAAGCATTACGGGCAGCTGACCAAAATTTCTTAAAGATATCAAGCTTTTTTTCGTCTATTACCATTTCTCCTGTACCGGGCTGGAATTTAATAATATCCCCAAGGTCAAGTCCCCTGTGTTGATAGAAAAATTCCCTCATATCCATCATTCCACGCAAATGCTCTGACCAATATTTTTTTCCTGTGTTTACTAAGAATTCGCCTCTTGCATATCTATTATCATCAATCCCAGTTTCAATATTTGACCCGTCTCCTCCTTGTAAGTATTCTAAAAAAGACATTGTTCTTACTTTTCCATCTTTATTAACCTGCACGCTTAATGCTTCAAATGCGGTCATAAAATGCAATATTCCATTCAAACTTTCTGTTTCCCCTGTAAATACCTGTGACATATGGTCTTTTCTATAGTCACGGAAATTAATCATTGTGCCCCAAAAATTAAGACTGTTAGTTGACGCATCGTTTTTTGAAGAAAGTCCAAGCCAGCCAGGCATAAGCATTGCAAATTCTTGTACATATGCTGCTTCCTCGTCGGATAACTTATATTCTGTTTTTATAGCGACACCAAGAGCGTTTTGAATAAATTCTCTTTGTTCTTTTCTCACAGCCACTTGAACAGGCTGGTCAAAATAGTTTAGCGCCCTTTGATTATAGTTTCTGAATACACTGGCTAATTCAAGTGCAAGCTTTACTTCCCCATTAAATCCGTCTGCAGCTTTTAAAGCCTCCCTAATAGGATCAAGCATTTTGCTATCTAGGCCTAATTTATTATGCAGACTAAACAAAATTTTTCCTCCATCTGCTTTTAATAAGCTAAAAATATTATCAGCAGCAAGGCCTGTGTCTTTATTTCTCAAGGTTTTTATAAAATCTTGATATTCAAAATATTCTTTATATAAAGGGTTTGCCCTAAACGTTTTCATATCAAAATCTTTACCAAGCCTTTGTTTTTCTTTATATAATGCGTCTTCCATAATGAGCTTTTGTTGACGGATAATATCATTATCAGAAATTGCCTGAAGCATTATTGATCTGAAGAATGCAAATTGTGATTCTTTTCTTCCAAGAGATTTTACAAACATGTTGTCCTTATCTGTTAAATCCCCTAAACCCAATTGATCAAAATAATTATATGCGAGAAGGGTACGCCTTAAAGATTGTCCAACAGTACCCCCTGTCTCATGGTCGCTTTTTGTGCTCCCCAGAAATGCATAAACTTCATCTTTTGACGTACCAAGCAAATTAAGCCATCTTAGCATTCTGTTTCCAAACTCCGACCTTTCTTCTCCGTAAATTTGCTGCATTAAATCATGCCATTTTTCTCTTTGCTCTTTTGCCTTCTCATACTGAATACCATGGTCATGGGCAAGACCGGAATTTGTTACCACTGTAACCAAATAATTCCTCAAGTTTTGAAACAAAGAAAATTTTGAATCATTTTCATATACTGATTGCGTAAAAATCTCTCCTGTTTCAGGATCTCGAGTTTCTCTTTTAATTCCTGTGTCGGTTCTATGACTGAAATATCTTTTTGGTGCATATATAATAAGTTCAGCTGCAGTAATCTGGCGAAAAGAAGTATAAAAACCTATAGATTGATAAGCCTGTAATGGATCGTCATCCTGAAAATCACTAAAATAGGTAAGTTGTTCATAAAACCAGGCAAGCAAATTATGGAGTTGGACTTCTCCTTCGCTATTCATAAGCTCTTTTTTATGTCCGGTACGGTATTTCTGATCACTAGAAAGCATCATAATTCCAACTACTTCTTCGAGGTTATTTGCGTCTTGTATGCGCTCATACCCATTTCGTATTAAAAAATTTTGCGCTCTCTCGCCTAATTTTTGAAGAGTAAAAAGTTTTTCATCTGTTTTATAAACTCCTGCAGCCGGTTTGTCCTCTATTGCAGCCTCTTCATACATACTTTTCAGTTCTGGTACATCTGGAATTTCCAATGCTTGAATTCTTCTCACAAATTCTTGCATATCATCCAAAGTAAGCTTACCTTTTCGCTCTTCTGTTCTTTCTTTAATTAAAGGTAATATTTTTGCTAAATCACGTAAATATTCTTTGTACGGACCATTTTCATATAAAGAGGTAAAAGTAACTTTTTTTCCGGGAGAAAGTAAAGCGTTAATGCTATTTAGCAAATCTTCGTCCGTAAAAAGATTTACCATCATTTGGGATTGGTCAACAATTTTTTTAAATCGTGCAAGTACTTCTGCGTCTACTTTTCCGGTTTTATCTAAAATTACTTTTGCCGATGTTGAGATAGCTTCATCATGGCCATACTTCTCCCTAGCCCTTTTTATTTTCTCTTCGACATTGGGATCATTTGGATCTATTTCTTCAACAGATTCATCCTTTATGAGTCCACTAACCTTAGGAATTTCTATTGGAGCGCCTTGGACATCAATAACTCTCCCTGATTGGGGATCTGTTTCTTGTGTTACGCTTGGTAATTCTGTTATTTCTAATGTCATATGTTTCTCCTTTCTCTACTCTTAAGGATACAGCGGCTCAAACACATGTGTCAATTCACGCCGCATCACATACGCATACTATAGCCTCAAAAAAGTAAAAAAACTTGACATCTACCTTACAGGAACATTTTAAATTTAGTATTATAAAACTATGGACCACGAACATTTGGAATCTTTATATCCTGCAGATTGCCGTTTTTTGGAGATTGAAAAAATCATTTCTTATATTAAAGAAGGCTATTCCTGCCAAATGATCGCAATGCCTGGAGTTGGCCGTAGTATAGTTTGTAAATTTTTAT
>JANWIQ010000032.1 GCA_025449795.1 Minisyncoccota bacterium | reverse complement strand
GCATTTGCCCTGAATATTGCGGTGAATAACACCAAAATAGAAAAAGGAAAAACTCTCATAGTCCCCAAGTATTAGTTTGGGATCCTGCCAGCCGTTCCTTTTTCCCTTCGGTACACTCAGGGCAAGCCAGTGCTTGCGACCCTTTTTATCCTGAGCAAAGTCGAAGGAGAAAAATCTGTACCTGTCACCCCTAGCTACATACTACTTAATACTTTCTACTTACTACTGAGGTATGTTATGCTCAAAGCATGAAGTATTTTCTTAAGCATTTCTTTATTCCTCACCGTAGTAATAATCAGCGTGCGCGACTTTTACACAATTCATCAATTTTTGTTCTTGCATGTCTACTTCTTGTTGGCTCGGTAGCAGTCTCTTATACCAAGACACATTATCATCAGGTGCTGGGTATTTCTGCAAGCATTTCTTCCCAGGACTTACTCAATCTTACCAATCAGGCACGAAGCGCTGCAGGGCTTGCGCCACTGAGCTTAAATGGAGCACTTAGTAATGCTGCTGCTGGAAAAGCAGAAGATATGTTTACTAATAATTATTGGGCACATATTTCGCCAAGTGGGGTTACACCATGGGATTTTATTCGAGGATCAGGCTATAGCTATAGTTATGCAGGAGAAAATTTAGCACGCGGATACACTACCGCTAGTGATGCAATGAGCGCATGGATGGCAAGTCCGGAGCATAGGTCAAATATTTTGTCCTCCAATTATACAGATGTTGGATTTGCCGTTGCACAGGGAAATCTTACCGGCGATAACGGCACCATTCTTATTGTTGAAGAATTTGGTAGGCCTGCACAGGCAGTACAGCAACAAGTTGTCCCGCCGGTACAGCAAGCTGCTGCAGCTGGACAAAGTGGAGTTCCTCTGCCAAGCGTGACTAGTTCGCCCATCCGTTCGGCGGGTTCGGCAGGTTCACCGCAAGCAAACTCAGGGTCAGTGACTCCTGTCCCATCTGTCACACAGCCACCCACACATCAGGTACTAACCCAGGTTACAAAAAAACCCCTTATCGATAGTAAAAAAACAACGCAAACATTGGCAGTTTCACTTTTGGTAGTTTTGATCTTACTGCTCATTGTAGATATGATTTTTGTGGGAAGCAAAAAAATCATTAGGATTGTTGGCCACAATTTAGACCATATTATTTTCTTTGGTACTATTATTGGTATTGCTATCATTTTGGGGCAAGGGATAATTTATTAATATGAAAAAACATTTATTTTATTATATTGCGCTCATTCTTATGTGTTTGTTAAGCGTACTTCTTGTGAAAGTAGTAAATTTCTCAAAGCAAGAACAATTTTTTATTGTCGTATTCTTAGGCTTTTTCTATGCAGTATGGGGCGTACTCCATCATGTGTTACATCACAATTTACGCCCTCGAATATTTATTGAATATATTGTCATTGCAATACTCGGAATTGCAACGACTGTTTTTGTGCTGCAGGGAGTGTTATAAGTTATTTGTTCGTAGGTCGTGGTTTCTTTACGAATAACTATGAACCAATAACCAGGGGTTAGGAAAGCCAGGGGAATTTGGAGAAGTCTACTTCTTGGCCAAACTTTTCCATAAGTGTAGGATTTTCTAAATCTTTTTCACTAATAATAGGATTTTCAATAGGCCAACCGCCAAATTGCCGCGTGAGAAGCGGATCGTGAAGGGACACAGAAGGAGTAGGTTTTCCAGTGTAATAATCTGTCACCATATACAAATAATCAAGCTCTGTTGTGCCAATATTTGCAAAAGAATTTGCAACGCCCTGTGGAAGGAAAAGTGTTTTTCTGTCATTTTCCCCTAAAAGAATTTTTATTGCTTTCCCAAAAGTTTGGGAATCGGTGCGAAAGTCAACAAGAACAGCCATTGCTTGTCCCTTTACTGGATAGACGATCTTTTCCCATGGCTCTGCATGAAAACCGCGGATAACCCCAGGAAGAGACTGCGAATGATTCCATTGTTTTATCGCAATCGTTTTCTCTCGTGCTTTTTCCAGGTCTTGCAATTCGACAACCTCATGGAAAAAACCGCGGTTATCAGCAAAAACCTCCCGTTCGTACACCAAAACCCCGGGAATTTCGGTTGTGGTAATATGTACGTTGCTCATAAAACTCATCATAGCAAGGTTGACAAACAAAATGCAATAGCATACCATTAAGTTTGTTTATGAAAGGTTTTATACTAGCTGGAGGCCGCGCAACAAGGCTCCAACCCCTCACACTTGTGACCAATAAACATCTTCTCCCTGTCTATGACAGGCCCATGATTTATTATCCTTTACAATCTATGGCAAAGGCAGGGGTAACCGAGGTCCTTCTTTCGTCTTCGCCAGATCATGCAGGACAATTTGCAAGTCTGTTAAAAGATGGTGAAGAATTTGGATTGCGTTTGTACTATACCGTGCAAAGTAAACCAGGTGGCATTGCAGATGCAATTTCACTTGCAGAAGATTTTGCACAAAATGACACACTCCTAGTGTTATTAGGAGATGGTATTTTTAACTATTCGCTGAAAGAGGATGTCAAAAAATTTGATGAAAATAAAAAGGGAGCGATGATTTTTGGTATGCAAATGGAAGAGGGATTTGAGCAGTATGGCATCATAGAAATGAAACAAAATAACGAGGTAGTTTCCATCGAGGAAAAACCCCAACATCCCAAATCCCACATTGTCCAGACCGGAATATATATCTATGACCGTACTGTTTTTCATAAAATTAAATCCCTTAATCCCTCAGAAAGAGGAGAGCTAGAAGTGACAGATCTGAATACGATGTATATACGCGATGGACAGATGACCTGCAGTATGTTGGACTGGTGGATAGATGCCGGAACATCCCATGATGAGCTGCTTCGGGCAAATACACTTGTTGCAGATAAGGTAAAACACGCAGCATTACGCTAACATTCTATGAAACTATTCATCACCGGCGGCGCAGGTTTTATTGGCGCTAATTTTATTTTATATTGGATGAAAAATCATCCAGATGATGAAATTATTAACTTCGACAAGCTTACCTATGCCGGAAATTTAGAAAACCTTCATGAAGTGGAGCGCAGTCCTCAGTATCATTTCGTAAAGGGTGATATTAGAAGACCAGAAGAAGTAAGTGCTGCAATGGACGGCGCAGATATTGTTGTCCATTTTGCCGCAGAATCCCACGTAGACAGGTCTATTATGAATCCTGCAGATTTTGTAGAGACCAATGTTGGCGGGACACAAGTGCTTCTCGACTGCGCACTCAAGCAAAAAGTAAAACGGTTTCACCATGTAAGTACCGATGAAGTTTTTGGGGCTTTAGCACTGGAGAGTACGACCAAATTTAACGAAGACACTCCGTA
The DNA here is from genome assembly GCA_025449795.1 of Minisyncoccota bacterium. GTDB lineage: Bacteria > Patescibacteriota > Microgenomatia > Levybacterales > UBA12049 > JANWIQ01. The sequence goes on along the minus strand of JANWIQ010000032.1, from coordinate 3,375 downwards.
TTACCCCCATAGTCCATACTCAGCAAGTAAAGCAGGATCGGACCACTTGGTGAGAGCATATGCAGACACATTTGGGTTGCCCATCACAGTTACGAATTGCTCTAATAATTTTGGTCCCTATCAATTTCCAGAAAAATTAATTCCTTTAGCAATTACCAATTTATTGGAAGATAAAAAAATTCCTGTCTATGGAGACGGATTATACGTGCGGGATTGGCTGTATGTTGAGGACCACTGCCGGGCAATAGAGCTGGTACTACAAAATGGAAAAATTGGCGAAACCTATTGTGTCGGTGGACTGAAAGATGGGAAAGGGGACATAAATAATTTGGAAGTTGCAAAAAAAATACTCACTCTTGTAGGAAAAGACGAAAGCTATTTGGAATATGTAAAAGATAGACCAGGACATGATAGAAGATATGCAATAGACTGGTCAAAAATAAAGCGGGAATTAGGGTGGGAGCCTTTCTATGACTTTGATGAATGGCTTGAAAAAACAGTTGCGTGGTACAAGGATCATCAAGATTGGTGGAGCGCGGTAAAAAATGGAAGTTACCTTGCATATTACGAAAAGCAGTACGGAAAATGATTACCTGTATTTTTGAAAATGGAAATAAAGCAAACCCAGCACTTCGACATGTAGTCATCGATTCACTTATTGTGGAGGACAATAAGATTTTGCTTGTAAAACGAGCGATGCATCTTATGAATGGCGGGAAATATGCCTTGGCAGGTGGGTATGTAGAGCCCGAGGAGTCAACAAGAGAAGCCGTAATTCGGGAAGCACGGGAAGAAACAGGCTATCTTGTGGAACCACTTTTTCTATTGCGAATTGCCGACAATCCAAATCGACCAAAAGAAGATAGGCAAAATGTTGCTTTTGTATATGTATCAAAACCGTTAAAAAAAGTTGGAGAAAAAGATGAGGAATCTACTGAAGTAACATGGTTTGCGCTAGATAATTTACCTGCGAGTGAGGACTTTGCATTCGATCATTATGAAGATATTCAGCTCTATTGCAAATACCAAAAAGAAAAATTTCCTTTGCCCGTAATAGGAGAGGCAGTACCGATATGAAAAAAATAATTGGGACTGGTTTGTCTGGATTAGTCGGATCAAGAGTGGTAGAACTTCTTTGTGCTTCTTATGAATTTGAAGATATGAGTCGAAAAACCGGCATCGATATTACCAGCGCTTCTGCAGTTTTGGATCGTCTGAAAAATGTAACGACAGAATATGTTATCCATATGGCAGCATACACCAATGTTGATGGAGCAGAGGAGGAGAAAGAAAAGGATATGAAGATACTAAGATATAAAGATATTGAGAAACAACAAGTGGAGTTTAGCTCATACCAAAGCCCATGGTGTATTAATGTGGTGGGGACGGAAAATGTGGTAAAAGCAGCAGAAGCAACAGAAAAAAAGCTCTTGTATATTTCTACCGATTTTGTTTTTGATGGAGAAAATACTCCTGCAGGTGGATATACAGAAGAGGACATGCCTCATCCTGTGAATTGGTATGCAACGACAAAACACGAGGCCGAACTTCGCGTGCAAGAGGCAAAAATTCCCTGGACTATTGTCAGGATTGCGTATCCATACCGGGCGATATTTGAAAAAAACGATTTTTTCCGTGCGATAAAGCAAAGACTTTCACAGGGGCAACAAATAGCAGGCATAACCGATCATCTTTTCTGCCCCACTTTTATTGATGATATCGCAGTTGTCGTAGATACGCTCATGCGTCAGAATATGACTGGTATCTATCACGCAGCAGGAGGGCAAGTATTGTCTCCATATGATAGCGCAATTGCTATAGCAGATACTTTTGGGTTGGACAAAACTCTTATCAACAAAACTACCCGCGCAGAATATTTTCAAAATAAAGCGCTCAGGCCATTTAATTTAACTATGAATAATGGTAAAATAAAGACTCTTGGGGTTACCATGAAAGGGTTCCAAGAAGGATTGGAAGAAATCAAAGCGCAAATCTCAGATGTCACATCTGCATCTAAAATATAACATCTAAAAATTTTGAGATGTAGTTTTAAGATTTGAGTTATTACATGTGAGTTAATTTTATGACGATTACATTTATTGGCCATGGATATGTAGGATTGGTTACCGCAGCAGTATTTGCCGATTTGGGCAATACAGTATGGGTTATTGGTCATACGCCGGAAAAAATAGAAAACCTCAAAAAGGGTATTCTTCCTATTTACGAACCAGGACTTGAAGAAATGGTAGTAAGAAATGTGAAGGCGGGGAGATTGCTTTTTACCCTTGAATACGATAAAGCTGTTCCCGCGTCTGATGTGGTCTTTAGTGCAGTAGGGACACCACCACTCCCAACGGGTGAAGCAGATCTATCAGTGGTATTTTCCGTTGCCGAAAAAATAGGTAAATATTTAGATGGATATACCGTGGTGGTAACAAAGAGTACGGTTCCTATGGGAACGAATAGAAAAATTAAAGAAATTGTAGAAAAAAGTAAGCCTTCACAAGCAGAATTTGATATGGCGTCTGTGCCAGAGTTTTTACGCGAAGGGCAGGCAATTGGAGATACACAACATCCAGATAGAGTGGTGATAGGCTCAGATGCTGATAGAGCAAAAAATATACTCAGAGAATTACACCGCCCAATAATAGAAAAAAATGGAGGACAATTAGTACTCACTAATATAGAAACCGCAGAAATGATAAAGTATGCATCGAATGCGTTTCTTGCAACGAAAATCTCCTTTGCAAATGCAATTTCTATGCTTTCAGAAAAATCTGGAGCAAATGGTCCTGATGTGTTGGCAGCAGTTGGACTAGATAAAAGAATTGGAAAATATTTTCTGAATGCGGGTGCTGGATATGGTGGCAGTTGTTTTCCAAAAGATGTCAAAGCACTTATTTCTATTGCAAAAGACTATGATTACGATTTTACTTTACTGAGAGATGTTGAAGCAGTAAATAAAGAAGCAATGCATGCAATTACGAGAAAAGTGCAAACGATGTTAGGAGATGTGTCTGGGAAAACGATTGGTGTATTGGGTCTTACTTTTAAGCCGGACACCGATGATATGCGTGATGCTCCATCCAGGATTATTATCCCTGAACTTATTAAAGCTGGTGCAACAATGAAAGCGTATGACCCAATTGCTATGGATACTGCAAAAAAATTATCGGAATTTAAGGAATTGGAATTTGTAAAGAATGCGGTAGCAGCAACAACAGGAGTAGATGCTTTAGTACTTCTTACCGAATGGAATGAGTTTAAAGAATTGGATATGGGAAAAGTGAAAAAATTAATGCGCGGCAATGGGCTTGTCGATGGGCGCAACATCTATGATCCTGCAAAAATGAAATCTCTCGGATTTGAATACGT
>JANWIQ010000031.1 GCA_025449795.1 Minisyncoccota bacterium | reverse complement strand
CCCTACAGAATTTTCTGAGCTTGTAGGAATACGTAAAGCATCCACGGGCAATCCTCCTAGAGATTCACTCATTATCCTTGCAATACTTGGCTCATTTATTTCTTTTCCCGTAGAGCACGAGTCAAGAATAATATTTGCAACATAAGGCATATGTCTAAAAATTTCTTCAAACTGACTCATGTTTTCATTGTTTATATACCTACCTTTATCCCTATTGGATCCATCATAACCCAAATGTATACGATCGCTTTTGCCATGGGCAATAATTAACATTTGAAAAACCGTTTCCAAAATTGCAGGATCCCTTTGTTCTACAAGAGCTGCTAACTCCTCCAGGGAATTTACTTCAAATAAAATCGGCTCAATACCAAACGTCTTTAGCTCAAGATATTTTCTATATTCATCTGGATTAAAAAATGCACCGTTATGATCATGAGAGGCTACAACAATTAATACTCTTTTATTAATATCTGTATCATCTCCTTGCTCATCTAAATTCATAAGAAACTCTGAGGAATAACGATGAAAAGAGTTAATGCCAAACCTGGCCTGCAAACCGCTACATATACCAGCTTTTTTATGTTCTAAGTAAGCTATTGCAAAAGTAGACAACATTTCACTGTAATAGGAAGTTGCGTGACTATGCAAAATGTCCGGATCTACTCCTTTTGTACGGAGAAATTCTCCTATTTGTTCTCTATGTTTAAAAGCAATATTATTGATATCTATCCAAAGATTACCAGGAAATTTGTCAGGGTGAAAGTTATCTCCTCGCTGCCAATTACATAAAGCATCCGTTAATTTAGCAGCGAATTCGACTACCCCACTAGATTCTTCAGATCTTTGGATTACCTGAAGAGCTATTTGTTCAACCAGTGTCGATGTCGGTAGCTTCCCAACTTCATCATACTCTCGTGATTCATTTCTTTTATATACATGTCTGATCAATTCAAGCAATTTTTTGTGATAACTTGGATTTCTCAATGCTTCAGAAACAATTGTCGGCATATGCTTAGCCAAGACTTCACGTCCTCTTATGTCTATATGACGTTTCATCCTTAGTGACTCTAGCAATTGCGATTCCAAACCAGGAGGCATAGGTACTCCTCGATCTCCTTGCTGCAATACAACATCTAAAAATTCAAGCCCATAATATCCGGAAGATCTTAAAATAATCTTAGAGAGTGGTCCATGAAGCGTTGCGTCCTCCATTGCTATCTTTGCAATTTGAGGAAGATGTGGAGCTACTAATTCGAGCGTTTTTACATCTGAACGTTTGGGAGGATACGATACCCAATGTAATTTTCTTAGCAGTTGCCGGACTGCCGACACTGGATCAGAATCTAGTGCTCGAATTGCATGTTCAAGTATCTCTGTAGTAGTACTATTCCGCCATTCTTCCCTTGTCATTGTTGCAGATCTTGCTAATGGGCCCTCAGGGAATTTGTTTTCAGGTGAACGACCCTGATCAATGATCCCTCCCTCGTGTAGTACATTTGGCGGAGAGACTAATTTCCCAGCTTCTTCACTTTTGTTCATCAGTTATTTATCTCCTTTTATTTTTCTCCAGATTATTTAACAAAGCATTGGAATTCGGTCACTCATTCTCGCTTTTAACAAAATCATGCCTTTTCAGAAATGCTCTTCCAGAACCGGATTTAAGATATCTCTCGAAATGGTATACAGTATATTTACTATTCAAGGCAAAGTATGTAACTAGTTTGACTGGCCTTCTGTTTTTAGTTGCAATAACATAACCCTTGCTTATCAACTCTATCTTTTAAATTATCTGTGCAGCCAGTATAGGGTTTATTGTCGTTACATTCGAGAATGTAGACATACCAAAAGCGGACTGCGTCCGCCGTAGGTCGCCCAATGTTAATAGAATTACTCATTAAATTTTTACTTTCTTTATGGGCAAAGTCGCCTTCGCTAAAGCTATGACGACCGACGGCGGAGAGGGCGAGATTCGAACTCGCGGACCTTTGCAGGTCGTTGGTTTAGTAAACCAATGCACTCGACCACTATGCGACCTCTCCGAATATCTAATTATATCAAAATTTACTGGACAGAAAATACTTTAGTTACTGGATATTTGAAGTCAGGTTATAAATTGGGGTAATAATAGAAATAATGAGGAAGGCAACACTCACACCCAATATCACCATAATAAAAGGTTCAAGCGCTGTCGTAAGCGTCTTAACGCTTCCTTCAACTTCTCGCTCAAAGTATTCCGACACTTTCATGAGTGACTCATCCAATTTTCCTGTTTGCTCACCAATTTTTACCATCTGTACAAGAATTGGCGGAAAAATAGGATAAATGGCTAGCCCATCCCCAATGGATACCCCTTTTTCCACCCGTTTGGAAATATCTAACAATGCATTTTTATATATCTTATTTCCTGCAATATCTGCCGTCTCTTCAACTGCCTGGACTACCAACGTACCGGCACCAATTAATAAACCCAAGGTCCTGGTTACTTCTGTGAGTACCGACTTTTCGATAAGCGGACCAAATACAGGCAATTTTATAACAAAATCATCATGGAGCAATTCCCCAGAATCCGTTTTTACCCACCGATTGTATCCAAAAATAGCAATACCTGTTGCGCCAATAACAAGTGGCCAAAAATTAATTGTAAAATTTGAAATTCCTACAATAATTTGCGTCGGCAAGGGAAGAGAAATACCAAGGTTTTGATACAAAACAGTCAATTGGGGAATCACAAAAATCATCATAACTCCCATCACAACTACCATAAGAATGACGATAATTACCGGATACATAAGCGCAGAGCGGATCGTCCCCTTGAGTTTTTGGTCTTTTTCCAAATTATCTGCAAGACGAAGAAGAATTTTATCTAAAAATCCCGACGATTCTCCTGCGCGAATAAGGGAAATATAAATTTTCGAAAATACTTTTGGATATTTTCCAATTGCAGAAGAAAAAGTTTTCCCATCCTGTACATCTGCAATAATTCCCAGCACAACTTCCTTCATTTTGGGATTTTCTATTTGCTCTTTCAGAATTCCCAATGCCTGCATGAGCGTCAGGCCGGACGTGAGCATCGACGACAGTTGTCTGGTAAATAAAATAATATCCTGATGACGTACATTATTAAATTGTGACAAAAAGCCGGTTAGTTCGTCATTGTGGACAGGCTCTATGCGAATGGGAAGCATCCCTCTGTTACGAATATAGTATGCTGCTTCTTGAATATCCTTCGCATCAATTTCCCCCTCGATAATTTTCCCCTCTTTGCTTGTTGCCTTATATGTAAGTTTCATAGTGGTCCTACTTTACCATCCGGAGCAATTCTTCTGGGTGCAAGGCATAACTTTTTGCAGTGTCAAGACTCACGCTCCCTGCCAAAACCAATTGGGAAAGGGAAGACTCAAGCGTAATCATGCCGACATCGCTGGATGTTTCAATAACCGAATCTATTAAATGGGTCTTGCCGTCTCGAATATTGCTCGCAACAGCCGAGGTGCCAATAAGAATTTCTACCGCAGGCACTCTTCCACCAGAGAGTTGGGGAAGTAGTCGTTGGGAAATAATACCTTTTAAGGTAAAGGCAAGTTGTGTACGGATTTGCCCCTGCTGATTTGCGGGAAATGAATCAAGAATTCTATCAATACTTTGCGCTGCTGAATTAGTATGCAAGGTGGAAAATACTAAATGGCCTGTTTCTGCTATCGTAATCGCTGCTGCCATGGTATCAGGATCACGCATTTCTCCCACCAATACCACATCTGGGTCCTCGCGAAGCGCGGATTTGAGCGCGGATTCCCAGGAATGGGTATCAGACCCCAATTCCCGCTGCGATAAAATACTTTTCCCCGTTGGATACATGTACTCAATAGGGTCCTCGATAGTAAGGATATGATTTGCACGCGTCATATTAATTTCATTCACCATAGAGGAGAGTGTCGTAGACTTTCCTTGTCCCGTCGGACCAGTCACCAATACCAATCCCTGTCTGAGCGTAGGAAATGTGTGACATATTTTGGGAATGTGCAACTCTTCTAGCGTCCTAATATTTTTTGGAAGAAAACGCAGTGCTACGGAAAGTTTTCCTCTTTGGTAATATGCATTCACCCGAAACCGACCCAAATCACCATACGTGCCTCCTCCATAGGCAACAGAAAAATCCAATTCTCTTTCAACTACCAATCGTTTTTTCTGCTCGGGAGTCGTAAGGGAAGTAAGCATACTCTCAATGGTTTCCGGACTAAGTACCGCAAGGCCGCCTAAATAGGACAATGAGCCATCAATGCGAAGCGCCGGCGGAATACCAGCAATTAGATGCAAATCCGACGCACTATTTTTAACCGTTAAATCTAATAATTGTTGTAAATCCATAAGTTAATACTACCAATACTCCAAATGTCACAAATACTACAAATAACTCAAAACCATTTTCTATTGAAATATTAGTAGTATTGGTATGTATTGGTAATATTTGTAATATTCATACTATTCCTGCGCTACCCTGAGCACTTCTTCCATTGTCGTCATTCCAGACAAAACTTTCAAGTACCCATCTTGCTTCATGGTAATCATACCCTCACCAACTGCTTCCTGTTCAATAGAGTCTGCATCAGGATGTTCTAGGGTAATTTTTGCAATTTTTTCTGTGATAGGAAGCACCTCAAAAATACCAACTCGGCCGATATATCCCGAATCTCCACATTCCTGACATCCTTTGCCTTTATATAAAGAAATTTCCTTATCACCTTGGGGAAAAAGCGGACCTAATTCTTTTTTTATTTCCTCCACAATTTGCGGTGCCGGCGCATAAAGCGTTTTACAATGAGGGCAAATTTTTCTGACAATTCTTTGTCCCACAAGCGCATTCATGGTGGAGGCAAGCAAAAATTTTTCCGCTCCCAAATCAATAAGGCGGGGAAGTGCACCAGCTGCATTTGAGGTATGGAGCGTAGAGAATACTAAATGTCCAGTAAGCGCTGCTTGGATCGCAAGATCTGTTGTTTCTCCGTCACGAATTTCTCCCACAAGAATAATGTTGGGGTCCTGTCGAAGAAATGCGCGAAGACCTGAAGCAAAGGTAAGGCCCACTGCAGGATTTATCTGCACCTGGTTAATTCCCGGCATTTCATACTCAACCGGATCTTCTAGTGAAGAAATATTTACCCGCGAGGTATTCAATTTGGAGAGTACGGAATACAGGGTAGTTGTTTTACCACTCCCTGTGGGACCGCAGACAATAATAATGCCATGAGGCCGCAGCATTGCCGTCTCTAAATTTTTTAGGGCTGTGCCACCAAGACCTAATTCATTAAGTGTTGGGATAGCACCGGATTTTCTAAGAAGTCTCATTACGATTTTTTCCCCATGGATGGTCGGCAATACAGATATACGAAGGTCTACTTCGGAATTTCCTACTTTAAAATTAAATCTTCCATCCTGGGGTATTCGATGCTCATCTATTTTCATTTCGGAAAGCACTTTAATACGTGATATTACTGCATCTTGGACTGTTTTTGGCAAAGAGAGTCGGTCATAGAGAATACCGTCAATTCGATATCGTACTCGCACTCGATCATCAAGCGGCTCAATATGGACATCGGAAGCACGGGAAGTTACTGCGTACTCCAAAATTGTCCCCACTATTTTTGCAATTGGCGCCTCTTTAATAATTTGGCCAATTTGTTTACTATCTACTGTCTTTATTGTCGTGAGTGCCTCGGATTCTTTCACTGCTTTACCAACTTCTCCAACCAACTCTTGGCGATATTGGGATTGGATTGCCGCGGCAACATCGGTTACGCTTGATGCAAAAGATTTTATGGTAAGTCCTGTTTTTTGGCGAACAAATTGTTGCGCATCCAAATCAACTGGGTTGGCCATGGCTATGTAGAGGGTTTTTGTTTTATCGTCATAAAAAAAAGGGATGAGATGAAATCGCTCGGCAACAGGACGTGGCACCATATTTAATGCCTCGGGAGAAAAAGCGGTTGTGGAAAGAGAAATAAAGGGGATACCCAAAAGACGTGCTTGTGCTTCCGCAATGCGATTGTCATCCACGTTGTAGGTTGTGCGAAGTATATCTACTTCTGTCGTGCCACTTGCTTCTGCTTTTACTTGTACGTCATCATATTGCTCCTTGGTAATTGCATGCTCCGCGAGCAAAATGTCAAGGAGTGAGCGTGCTGCAGCATTACTATCCCCACCCTGTGGCGGGGGAGTAGGTACCACAATAGTATTACCATTCGATACGGGCATTGCTTTAATAGTAGGCAAATTTTGCGTATAATGCAAGGACAACACACCCAATTTACAATTTACATTTTTCAATCAAGTTCCAATTTACAATGGTTTAAACGTTTGAAAATTAATTATTGAAAATTCAATGAAAATTGATAATTGAGACCTGAAAATTATGTATGAATAGTTTTATTTTAATAAGTAAAAATCCGGACCAACAGAACGCTTATCTCAACTCCTTCATAGGGACACAGCACATTTCTCCGTTTGATGTGGTACGAATTTCTTCCGAGAATAGTGTCGGCATAGAAATTGTTCGAAGATTACAAGAAACCATTTTTCTCAAACCATTCAAAGGAAAAGAAAAAGTCATCCTTATCGAAAATGCACAGCAGCTCACAACAGAAGCACAAAATGCCCTGCTAAAGCTGCTCGAAGAGCCTCCGCTTTTTGTGAGTATTTTTTTGTGTGCAACCACAGCGGAAACATTTCTTCCCACCGTTTTATCCAGATGTACCATAATCAGTCTCAATACCCCTCCTACCCCTGTTTCTGGCAAAGATAAAGAATCTATTGAGGAAAATTTGCACATCATCATGCAAGGATCTGTTGAAGAAAAATTGGCACTTGCAGAAACAATTGCTGCAGATAAAAACGAGCTTCCAAAATGGTTTGAAAGAATAGTGTTATTTGCTCGGGAAAAAATGCTTGAAGAGAAAAATGACACGCGGCATTTTGCGCATATCGTACGCGCACTACAGGAAGGGTACACCATCTGTACGACAACCAATGTAAGCCCACGGACTATACTAGAACACTGCTTTTTAACAATGTGACTATGAAACAATTTCATAATTTTCTTTTTAACGACCCTATCATGGTACAACTCAGCAAAAAATACCCAGCACCGCAATTCTCCAACAATAGCGAAGCATTGTTTCCGTCTCTCATAGAACATATCATCTCCCAACAGCTTTCTGTAAAAGCATCAGATACTATTTTTAAAAGGTTTAAGCAGTTATTTGCTGGCAAAGCGTATCCCAATGCAAAAGATATTGTTGACATGTCCCCAGAAAAAATTCGAGCAGCTGGCATCTCTTTTCAAAAAATTTCTTACCTTAAAAGTGTTGCCGATGCATTTGTGAGTGACCTCATTGATGGCAAAAAAATACAGACAATGACCGATGAAGAAGTGATTGCTACGCTTACTCAAATTCGTGGGGTAGGGAAGTGGACCGCAGAAATGATTCTTATCTTTACGCTGGGCAGAAAAGATGTCTTTTCTCTTGGTGACCAGGGTCTTAAAAATGCCATAAAAAAACTTTACAGCATTACCGACGAAGAAGAAATTCTCACGCTTGCTGAGAGCTGGGCACCCAATCGCTCTACAGCCTGCTGGTACTTATGGAAAAGCTTGGAAAATAAAGGCTAAGTATTATCTTCAGTATATATTCCACGATGCTCTCTCATCCATAACACAAAATTTAATCTTTTTTCAATTTTGTTTGACTCGCCCTGCTCTCTTAACTGTTGGAATCTATAGTGGGTCGCTACAAGTCCAGCAATCTCCGCATCAGAAAAGTTATAATTGGCTCTTAAATCATTAAGCCGACCGAGAAAATCTGCAGACTGTTGCGATAACTGTCCACTTATATCCAAGGGATTAGAACCTCCACTAGGTGGTCCTTCGTCTGGGTTTGGTTGTATTTGTTCTCCCATATTTTTCACCCCCTTTCTACATTACCCTCCGCATCTTCCTTTTCGCCTTACCTACTATTCGTAGCGTGGCTCAAAGAGCGATTGCGGGAGGGTTGTATGCTATTTGTATTTTTCCCTGGAATACAAAAAAATCTCCCGGTTTTGCGGGAGATGCTCATGTCAACACATAATACATCTCCTCACCAAAGGAAGACAATGTGCTTTGTGTATTGTTGACAACTTTTGTACATAGTAGTGCTTATATTACTTGCTTGCTTATGCGGTTGTCAAGCATGAAAATACATTATCTTTCGTTTCCAAGATATAGCTCCATAGTATTTCTTCTCCTTGCAAAGAGCAAAAATTCGCCATACGCTAAAATTAGTTACTAGCAACTAGGCAATAGGCACTAAATACTTAATGGTTAGAGGTTAGTAACTAAAGAAAGGTGGTGATTATTAATGAAGTGGCTTCATGTAGTAGCATTTATTCTTCTTGTTGTCGGTGGCCTTAATTGGGGATTAGTCGGACTTTTTGACTACAACCTTGTTATGGCAGTACTCGGGACAGGTATGCTTGCGAAATTAGTCTATGTATTGGTGGGACTTTCAGCATTGTACCTGCTTGTTACCCATAAAGGGGACTGTAAGACCTGTGCTAAGATGTTCAAATAATTAGCTTTTGTTCTTACATAACTCTGAAGTATTCATGAGGATTTTTTCTTAAGAAGAGCGCATATTTTTTTTATGCAGGAATTTTTTGTTGCTTTTTCTTTAGGAGAATTTTTGCAATGGGTATTGATAGGGTTTTGTTTTGCCTTTATTTTTCAGCAATGGCAAAAATTTTGGAGTGAAAAGACTATGCTGCGTAATGCAGGACTAACTCTTTTTCTTTCTGTAAGTATTGGGTTGGTTATTTTTTTGGTAGGGGGTTCTATGCTCACTATTTTGAGTTTTGTTGCATTTGGTATAGGAATGCTGCTAAAACTTTTTTTTAGTGCGATTTCCCATTTCTTTATCGACCTCTTTCTTTTTTCCAGACCCAAACATAGACCAATATAATACCCTACACCCTTTCTTCAGTAGATAACCAATACCACCCCTGATATAATTGATTTATGCAATATGTAGCTCTCATACGAGGAATAGGGCCGGAAAATCCAAATATGCATGGGGACAAGTTACAAGAATTTTTTGAAAAGCTTGGGTTTACAAAAGTAAAAACCCTCCTTTCCAGCGGCAACATTATATTTGAAAGCGACCTGAAAGATAAAAAATCTATAGAGACCCATATTGAAGAGAATCTGCCAAAGATGCTTGGGTTTAGGAGAATTACTATTGTAAGAAACTACCACGATCTTACCAAAATAATTGCTTCCGACCCATTCAAAGGAGTAGAGGATACGCCGAACTCACGCCTCAATGTTACCTTTCTCAAAACTGGCAAGGAAGTTTTTAGTGTTATCGATACTATACATACCGGGACAACAAAGATTATGTCCGGCTTAGAGAAAAAATATGGAAAAGATATTACCACCCGAACCTGGAAAACAATAGGAAGAATTATCAAAAAGATGGAAGAAAACTAACATTTAATTTTCCTGTATTGTCTTGTCTACCACATTTGCATCTGCAACTTTTATCCCAAATTTATCCCTGAGCAGACTCCACATGTCAGAAGTTCCATTATCAAATCCCAATGCCCACATCCCAACGCCTGCTAAAGAATGGTCTTTGGCAAAGTCGTATTTGAGCCCCAAAGACTTGGCATCATCCACATACACCATCCGCCACACTCCGTTATAGCTATCGTAATATGCTCTCCAACCAACTTGGCCATTCCCATCCCAACCACTCGCTTGTGCTGCATCTGCGGATGCAGTTGCATAGGTTTGCACTTGTGATGAAGTCCAGTAAGAATTTACAGTAGCCGCATTACTGCTCGGCTGATATACGGGATAGTTATAGCTATACCATGGGACACCAAGAATAAGTTTTTTTGCCGGCATTTGTGTTAAGAAATCTTCCACCGCTGTGGAAACGTCATACCAATAGGTACCATCTTTATATCCATATAATGGCGCTGTTGGCATGACGGTTGTGGAGGATGAATTAGCAAAATCATATGCCATGAGAAAAATTTCATCGCTCCCTTTTGCAAGAGAAGATATGGCATAGAGTGTCGGATCCTTTGCTGCTGTAGCCAACACAGAGACACTTACGCGCGAGCCAGGAATACTCGTATGCATCTCTTGGGTGAGATGGGAAATAAAGTGCGCATACTTTTCCCGATAGCTACTTCCCGGATCACCAATATATTCAAAGTCCACATTTACGCCGTCAATCCCGCGATTTTTTACGAGAGCAACCGCATGACGAATTGCCTGTTGCTGCGCAGTAGGATTATCAAGAAAAGAAGTAATGCTCCCCGCATCCATTTGCGTAAGGGTGAGCATTACGCGAGTTCCATATTGATGTGCTTTGGTAAAAAGATCTGTGGCAGACGTACTCTCGAAGGAAGTAAAACCTGGACCAGATGTATCCAATGAACCGTCGGGATTCACGTCTATGTTAAAGTAAGAGAGGGTTGAAAGCACCGTAAAGTCTACATTTTGTAAATTATCTATTGTCCAATACGGTGCAAATCCAAAAACTTCATATCCCTTTTTACTCGTGATAAGTGGATGCAAACCGGTTGCGGAAGTATGTATAGGCATATGCCAGAGAGCAACCAAGAGGACAATACCAACAGCAGTAAGCATAAGAGTGAGTAATTTCTGGCGAATAGATGCAACACGGGTACAGGAATAATACATAAGGCAGGAGGCTTGACCTTACCAGACATGTAACAGATTGTCAAAAATTGGGTAAGAGATGTGTAAAATTGCTTTTCCACCAGATAGAAAAATGAAGTAGACAACCTCTTTTCCCCTCTCTTATGCTCCAGATAGCAAGAAAGAGAATCACCAAAATTATTTCTTACAATTCTTTTACCACATTCTTACCCTATAGCAACTGTTATCTTGGATAATGCTTTTTGTTATGGAGTCACCACAAGCTGCTTTTGGAAAAGGAATAGGTAATGAATTTACCGATGGATCCACCCCTCCACCCATTCGAAGGAATACATCAAGCGACCTTGCCCGAACATCCCGGCACACAATAGATAATATACTCGCTATTTCTCAGGTTCCCCCGGAATGGCTACAAAGTGTATTAAAAATTGTTTTTCCACCTATAGTTGGGACATTACATTCGCCGGGGATACCCAAAAATATCCAGCAGACTATTTCCAAAGCATTGGGATTTGAAAGAGCATGGGGAGAAAATTCACCCCTTACACGCTACGCTACGTCTTTACTTATTGTCAACGCAATGGTAGAAAAACATGCCGCGATAAGAGATAGAATCGCAAATATAGCGAATAGAAATTTTTCAGAACCAGGGCAAAGAGAAAGTGCACTAGCAAATGAAACAACTGTGTTGGCTACTTTTTCGCCACATCTTTCTGAAGTAACGAATGCTCTGGAAAGGTTTACCCAAGAGCAGTGGGGAAGATGGGCGCCTTTATATCGGCACGTAGTACAGATACTTATCACAAAATCGAATACTGACTTTACGCTAAGTAGATCTAGAGGTAAAAAAATATCTAGAGAGCAAATTGTTGAAGCGCTTGGAAATGGAGACATTGAGCGCGCAGGAATGCTCGTGGATACACTTTTTGGCATTGCAAATTAAAATAGGAAAAACAAACACTATGCATATGAATGATTATAATTGGCTTTGCTCTCGTGCCTTATCTATAACTATTCCAAAGGCGCCTTGTGCAACAGCTTGATAAGGACGCAAATGATTTACCCAATCCTGAGAAAGACTCGGAATGGACTGTTGAGGATACACCATACCTACGGTAGTAGGATTTGCATGTATTGCTGCACGTAGTGCCGTAAGGTTATTTACTGCTACCTTATTCATATTCCAAATCGCTCTACGAGATACAAATGGTAATCGCACCCCTGAAGCCATTACAGCTCGTTCATACCATGGAGTACCTCCCCCTGGCTTATAGGGAACAGCCATCAAACGATGTGTGGTAAACTTATTCATAGAAGTCGTCGGATAAGGACATGAAACAATTCCATCTACTGCATGGAAATTCCCATCAACAGTTGTTATAGAATAAGGAGACTTTGTAATTCCTGGAATAGCTGCGGAAGCAATCGCTGCACCTAATGGATCTTTGCAACGTGTTATATCCACCTCAACTGGCTGACCAGTTGCAGCATTAGTCACCATACAAGATAACTGTGTTGTAGCATTTTTTATTTTTTCTGGATCAATAAGTGCGCCAAGATGAGTTTCTAACTTATCCAAGTCTACGATATTTTGGATCAAAAGCCTTCTTGGATTGACAATACCATACATGGCAACATCTAAGTATGCATCTATTGCTTTTGGATTATTCATGCCAATAGCAACAACCGCAGCAAGAGCTCCTGTAGAGACGCCAACTATCTTATCTACCTGTTCTAAAAGCCCCCTCTCTTGCATCGCTTTAAGCAGTCCCACATGTAAAACACCCTGCATACCACCTCCTGCAAGATCTAATTCAAGATATATTCCTTTTGCCCGAGAATCTTGCGCATCTGCAAATGCTTTCTTCTCCCATAAGGCGCGAAACCACTCATCGACTCCACCCTCTGTATGTAAATCAAGAGGAGTACGACCAGAGCGGTCCACGTCTGCTGCTATACCAACATCTCTCTCACGAACAGTTGCCATAAAAATACAATTATACTGTATGTGTCATAAGGAAAAAATTCCTGCTGTTACTATAGGTGCGTTGCCTCGATCTTAGGGGTATGCTAATATAGGGTTATGCCACAAAAAAATGTAGCCACGGAAAAAGTAGGACAAGACTACTCAGCGCAACAAATCCAGGTTTTGGAAGGTTTAGAACCAGTACGCAAACGTCCTGGTATGTATATTGGCTCTACCGATCTCATCGGTCTTCATGAATCCCTCAGAGAAATTATCGATAACGCAGTGGACGAAGCATTAGCAGGATTTGCAAAAAATGTCTGGATTTCCCTTAATAGCGATGGGTCTGCATCTGTCAGTGATGATGGTCGAGGAATTCCTGTTGACATGATGCCACAATACAAAAAGTCTGCACTGGAAATTGTGATGACCAAGTTGCATGCCGGAGGAAAATTCGGCGGCGGCGCGTATAAAATTTCCGGAGGACTACATGGCGTTGGCGCAGCTGTTGTGAATGCACTTTCAAAAGACTTGTGGGTAGAAGTACGAAAAGGAAAAAGTGTCTATAGACAAGAATATGCCATAGGCAAGCCAAAAGGCGACGTTGCGATTACGAAAAATTCGCTCACCCCTACTATTTTCCCAACACGTCCGGATACCGATGGCACTACCGTCACCTTTTTCCCCGATACCACTATTTTCCAGACCGGCGAATTTGATTTTGAAATGATTAAGAAAATGCTTCGGGAAAGGGCATACTTGGTACCAAAATTATTTTTTCACTTCGAAGACCATCGTGAAGGAAAAGAAAAAGAAATTAGTTACTATTTTGAAGGCGGCATTACGGCATTGGTTGAAAAAATTAATGAAAATAAAGAACCACTCCATGAGGCAATTGCGATCCGAAAAGCACAGGGAGACGTAGAGGTAGAAGTTTCGCTGCAATATAACAATGGGTATACGGAAAATGTTGAGTCATACGTCAATGTGATTAATACAGTGAATGGCGGTACGCATCTTACTGGATTTCGTATGGCGCTCACTCGGGCAATTAACGACTACGGGAAAAAAATTGGTGCTTTTAAAAATGAAGAAGACAATATTACCGGAGACGACACCAGAGAAGGGCTCACTGCAGTCGTCTATCTGAAAATGCCCGGTGACAATATCCAATTTGAGGGACAGACAAAAGGCAAGTTGGGCAATTCGGATATCCAACCCTTAGTCCAGTCAATTGTCAAAGACGGATTATCTACCTATTTTGAAGAAAATCCTGCAACAGGAAAAAGGATTTTGGAAAAAGTATATTTGGCAGCAAAAGCACGACTTGCCGCACGTGCAGCAAAAGAAGCAATTCTGAG
Source organism: Minisyncoccota bacterium (assembly GCA_025449795.1). Lineage (GTDB taxonomy): Bacteria > Patescibacteriota > Microgenomatia > Levybacterales > UBA12049 > JANWIQ01. The sequence continues at coordinate 14,000 of JANWIQ010000031.1, read as the reverse complement.
AAAAGGCGCATTGGAGGGCTCAACACTTCCGGGAAAATTGGCAGATTGCCAAGAAAAAGACCCAAGTATTTCCGAATTATATTTAGTAGAAGGAGACTCTGCAGGTGGAAGCGCAAAACAGGGAAGAGACAGAAAATTCCAAGCAATCCTTCCACTGAAAGGCAAAATTCTTAATACCGAAAGAGCCCGTCTTGATAAAATGATCGAGCATGAAGAAGTGAAAAATCTTATTGTTGCTCTGGGAATGGGGATTGGTGACCAAATTCGATTTGAAAAATTACGCTATCACCGCATTATTATTATGACGGATGCAGATGTCGATGGGGAGCATATAGAAACGCTCATCCTTACATTTTTCTATCGGCACCTACCGGAAATTATTAAGAGCGGCTATCTCTATATAGCCCAACCGCCACTCTATAAATTGACTGCCGGAAAAGACATGCGCTATGTATATTCCGATGATGAGAAAGACGCAACACTCAAAGAAATGGCAACAGGACGTAGCGTCAGCGTACAGCGATACAAAGGTCTTGGAGAAATGAATCCCGAACAATTATGGGAAACAACAATGAACCCAAAAAATAGAATCCTCAAGCAAGTTGCAATCGAAGATGCAGAAGAAGCAGATGCGACATTTACCATGCTCATGGGTGACGAAGTCCCGCCACGAAAACATTTTATCCAAAGTAATGCGCATATGGCGACCCTTGATATTTAATTTAAATTTTGAAAATTGATTAAAAATTGTAAATTAAAAATTATTAACAACGAGCTTGTGATATAATCATTACAGATAATAACTATGCCAGATTTTAATAAAATTTTAACACCCGGTAACATTGACGATGGAGAAGTCAATGCAATTATTGATATTCCTGAAGGATCTTCCCTAAAAATAGAATACGACAGAGCGCATGGTATATTTATGCTTGACCGGGTAGAGCCCAATGTTTTTCCAAAACCAGTGAATTATGGATTTATTCCACAAACAAAAGACACCGACGGAGACGAATTAGACGTCCTCATGATATGTCATGAGCCAATTCCTACAGGCACACTGATACAGGGAAAAGTAATTGGTATTTTTAATTTTGAAGATGATGGAGAAATGGATTATAAAATTGTTTGCGTACCAGCAGATGATAGAAATACAGGAGACAGCATTCATTCACTGGACGATGTCAGTATGCGCTGGAAGCAAAAAATAGAATTTCATTTTGCCCACTATAAAGACCTAAAAAAACCAGGAACAACAAAAGTACTCGGATGGGGAAGTGTTGAAGAAGCAAAAAAGGTTATCCACGAATGTATCGAGCGCTTCAAGACAGAGGGTTTCTCCAAGTAAAAGAATTATGAATATTCACCAACAAAAAAATCCAAAAATTAACATGGAGTGAAAGGGCAGGAGGCTTTTGTTTTTCAAGAGCATTGGAATTTGCTCGTTTGATGACACTAAGATAAAACACAAAAGAATTGGTGAGCAAATTACACTGAGTGAAGCTTGGTGACTGAACGTCTCCTTGAAAAACCGAAAGCCTCCTGGCTATCAAACTATAAGGTAAAGTATTTTTATGGATATAGGAAAACTACAAAAAACAGAATTAGTGCATGAAATGCGGCGCGCATATTTGGATTATGCGATGTCGGTTATTGTCGAGCGAGCATTACCGGACGTGAAAGACGGCCTGAAGCCAGTACACAGACGTATTCTTTTTGCCATGCATGAGCTTGGCCTCAATCACTCGGCAAAGTATAAAAAATCTGCAACCGTTGTCGGAGAAGTGTTGGGAAAATACCATCCACACGGTGATGTCCCGGTATATGACGCGATGGTACGGCTTGCCCAGGATTTTTCTATGCGCTATCCCTTGGTAGATGGCCAAGGAAACTTTGGCTCACTTGATGGTGATCCACCTGCAGCAATGCGGTATACCGAAGCTCGCATGGCAGCGATAACCGGCGAAATGCTTATGGATTTGGATAAGCAGACGGTTGAAACGCGCCCCAACTTTGATGCCTCATTACAAGAACCAGTATACCTGCCTGCAAAATTGCCCAATCTTCTTCTTATGGGAGCGGAGGGTATTGCTGTTGGTATGGCTACCAAAATTCCGCCACATAATTTGAGGGAAATCGTCGATGCCATTACCGCCATGATAGGGAAAACCACCATCACCAAAATTGGCCCTATCGCGCCGGTAGTTTCCGCTGAAGCAGTTGAAAATCCGGTGATTACTCCACAAGCGGGGAATACAACGTCCAAATCTCTTACTCTCACCAGTGATATCACCACGGAAGAATTACTCGAGTATGTCAAAGGCCCAGACTTTCCCACAGCCGGCATGATCTATGATAGTACCGAAATTAAAAGTCTCTACACCACCGGCAAAGGAAAAATTGTCATGCGAGGGAAAGCAGACATCGAGGAAATAGGGCAGGGAAAATCGGCAATTATTATTACCGAATTGCCGTACCAGGTAAATAAAGCGCTCTTGGTTGCCCGCATTGCTGATTTGGCAAAAGAGAAAAAAATTGATGGTATCTCAGACCTTCGAGATGAGTCAGACCGGCATGGACTTAGGGTAGTGATTGAGTTAAAGCGGGATGCGGCACCAAAGAAAGTTCTCAATAATTTGTACAAAAATTCTGCATTGCAGACCACCTTTGCCGCAAATGTCGTTGCGCTCGTTGATGGCACGCCCCAAACACTCACTCTCAAAACAATTCTCGAGCAATATCTCAAACATCGTTTTGTCGTCGTCACCAGAAGAAGTGAATTCGAGCTTCGCCAGGCAAAAGCCAGAGAGCATATCCTGGAAGGGCTAAAAATTGCCGTTGACCATATTGATGCAGTCATCAAAACCATTCGTGAATCCAAAGACCAAGATGCTGCAAAGCAAAACTTAATGACCCAATTTACGCTTTCCGAATTACAAGCAGTGGCAATTTTAGATATGCAGCTCAGACGCTTAGCAGCACTTGAGCGACAAAAAATTGAGGACGAGCTTTTGATGATACGGGAAACCATTGCCTACTTAGAAGATTTGCTTGCCCACTCAGAGAAAATCCTCAAAGTGGTAAGCGAAGAATTAAAAGCGCTCAAAGAAAAATATGGTGACGAGAGACGTACGAAAGTCTATAAAAGTAAAGTCGGTGAATTCTCAGACGAAGACCTTATCCCCAATGAATCTACGGTGATTACTCTTACTACAACCGGCTATATTAAAAGACAAAGCATGAATTCTTTTCAAGTCCAAAATCGCGGAGGGAAAGGCATTCGCGGCATGACTACCAAAGAAGAAGACGAAATTATGAATATTCGGTATGCAGAAACCCATGATAATTTGCTTTTCTTCACCAACAAAGGAAAAGTTTACCAACTGAAAGCATATGAAATTAACGAAAGCAGCAGAACAAGTAAAGGGACAGCCATTGTGAATTTATTAAATATCGAGCAAGACGAGCGCGTAGAATCTTTTATTAATTATGCAGGAAAAATTTCTGGGCAATTCGTCTTTCTTACCACCAGACATGGTACCGTGAAAAAATCCAAAGTTTCGGAATTTGATAACATTCGAAAAAGTGGTATTGTCGCAATCAAATTAGATAAAGGGGACGAGCTTGCATGGAGTAATCTCACTACAGGAGAGGATAACATTCTTTTGGTTACCCATGAAGGAAAAGCAATTCGATTTTCCGAAAAAGAAGTCCGGCCAATGGGACGGGCAACCCAGGGAGTGAGAGGCATTAAAATAAATCCAACAGACCAAGTTATTGGGATGGATATCATCAGCAAAGACGACAAAACAGCGCTTCTTCTCACCCTTATGGAAAACGGCCTTGGCAAAAAAACAGCAGCAACAGAATTTAGAGGCCAGACAAGAGGCGGTATGGGAGTAAAGGTAGCAAATGTTACCTCAAAGACTGGTAAAGTCGTCACTGCACAAATTATTCCTGCCAATGCACAATCACTTATTATTACTTCTAAAAAAGGCCAGGTGGTAAAACTTGCACTCAACTCTATTCCCAAGCTTTCCCGTGCAACACAGGGTGTTATTCTCATGCGTTTTTCCAACTCCAACGACCACGTTGCCAGCGCAACCTGTGTAGAAGAAAAGGAAGAAGAAAAATAAAAAAGATAACCTACTCTACTTTGCTTTAAATTTTACGAATACGTCTACTTCCTTATTCGCAACTATAAGAGGAAAATACGCTGTTCCGCCAAGAAAAGGATTTCCTGCTTGGGAGGTAGTACTAGGAGGCGTTGTACAACCCATACACGAGCTAAACGTTATCGCATAATTCTGTGTAGGATACGCAACAACCGAATCTGTTTCAGCTGGCACTTGCCCTGCCCATCCCTGGGAATTTGAGGAAATAGTAGCAAGTAGCTTAACTGTTAAAGGAGAGTTGCTTGAATAAATTTTTATTACATTCCCTGCTGGAGGGCTAATAAACTGATTGTTAGCATTTACAATATTTACTACAAATCTACCTGTTACCTGAGTAGGGGTAGGTGTCGGTATTGAAGTTGGAGCTGGAATTGGGCAAAGAATATATCCATATACTCCTTTCTGATTACTGTTGGCATTTTCAAGAGAAGTACATGCCGCTCCCCAGCTCAAAGGGTTAGCGCTATTCTTTTGTAGAATGATTGCCGCTGCATGATGATAATAGGCAATACAATCAGCGCATGTTAACGAACGGGAAAAAACCACTGGAGGTTTTATTGTCGTTTGTGCCCCCAAAACATTGTATTGAAGTGTTTGATGGATGTACAAAAATACAATGAGCGCTGCGAAACCAATGAAAAAAGATGAGATAAGGAGAAGTAATCTACCTGTATGTTTGCGTGTTGAATTATTTTTTATATTTTTTTGTTTCACCTTCTCTATCTTACTCATACTTTATAGTACGTTGTCAAGGACACATTGACTTCTTAGTGACTTCTTAGATTCTGCTTTCATAAGCCTACCATCCCTATTTTTGCTATAATATCTTCATGCTTATTGACGGACGAACTATTGCGAACCACATTCTTGCCAGTTTAATATCTCGCGTAGACGAATTACAGGAAACGTATGATGTCCAACCCCATCTTGTAGTTATTCGTGTAGGGGACGATCCTGCAACCACCTCCTATGTCAACCAAAAAGCTAAGAAAGCAAAAGAAATTGGCGCATTGGTTTCTGCCTACAATTTTCCAGACACTATTACCCAGGAAAAATTACAAGAATCAATTGATTTTTTACAAAACAAAACAGATATCCATGGCCTTATTCTCCAGCTGCCTGTCCCTCCCCACATTGAGTATGAAAAACTGATTTTGGACATCCTTCCCGATAAAGACGTTGACGGATTCCGCCCAAATTCGCCATTCACTATTCCTATCGCATCTGCCGTAGTAAAAATACTAGAGTTAGTATATGCAAAAGAATTAGAAAAGAGAAACCTTGGGGTGACGCGAGCGGGGGACCCCCAGAAACTGTCTGGACAGAACGAAGCGAAGGAAGCCATTTCTGAGAGTGGCGAGTCGGCAGGACCCCAAGTCGATATAATAAACTCTACATTCCATTCTTGGCTTACTTCCAAAAAAATCGTCGTCATAGGGAAGGGCAAAACAGGTGGAGAGCCTATTATTGATATTCTGCGAAAACAAGGCGCAAAAGTTACCGTCATTGATTCATCTACTATGAACCCCGAACTAATAACGAAAAAGGCCGATATCATCGTTACCGCAGTTGGAAGACCCAGTACCCTTACTGCCGATATGATAAAAAAAGACGTGATCCTTCTTGGCGTTGGCTTAAGCATGGATACGGATGTTAAATTTGTCGGCGACTATAATGAAGAAGAAATAAAAGATATTGCCTCTTGGTATACGCCCACTCCCGGTGGGGTAGGACCGGTAAATGTTGCCTGCCTTATGGAAAATCTGGTCATTGCTGCAGAAAATTCAATAAAACAACTTCCATCTTGACAGAATTTACTATTAGCTTTATAACTTTTGTGTATGAAAGTCCTCATGTGTCCACCTACTCACTACGATGTAGTCTATGAAATAAATCCATGGATGGACACCTCCAACAAGCCAGATCCAAAAAAATCATATACCCAGTGGAAAGTCCTTTTCGACCTCTATCAACGTCTTGGCGTGGAAGTTGAGCTTATCGACCAGGTGAAAGGATTACCCGATATGGTCTTTACCGCCAATGGCGGGATCGTATACAAAAATATGTTTGTGAGTGGCAATTATCGGTATCAAGAAAGAAAAGGCGAAGAAAAATATTTCCAACAGTGGTTTGTCGATCATGGATTTACAGTAAAAACTCTTACGAATTTCCAAGGAGGAGAAGGAGATGCACTCTTTTATCGAAATACATTATATATGGGATATGGATTTCGCTCTGATAAAGCCGCGCATACGGAAATGAAAAACGTATTAGGGGTTGAAGGAATATCTTTACGGCTTATTGATCCATATTTCTATGATTTTGATACCACGTTTTGTCCGGTAGGTGATAGGGGAGTGTTGTATTATCCAAAAGCATATGACAAAGAAGGACAAGCGCGTATGGCAGCAGTAGAAAATGCGGTTGCCATGACAAAAGAACAAGCACAACATTTTATTGGCAATAGTGTCTATGTGGATGAAAAATTACTCGTGAGCTTTGTAGATGATGACCTTAAGAAAAAACTTGCTGCGTGGGATGTTGAGCCTATATTACTCGACATGAGCGAATTTAAAAAAGCGGGTGGGGGAATAAAATGCCTTACCCTCTACATAGAAAGATAATTTCCCAACAATTGCTTTCACAATTGCTTTAACAATTGACAGTTTTTTCAACTTACGCTATAGTTTAATCCCAGAGACTACTCTGGATTTTTTATGGAAAAATATATGGTATTTCTTCGAATTAAGAATATTTGTGCATCTGCCATTTCTGTTTGAACAGGCGAAGGCCTGTTTTTTTTATGAAACAAAAAAAAGCATATCTTGTTTTTAAGGATGGGCAAACCTTTGAAGGATTTTCCTGGGGCTACCAGAAGGGGATTGCCGGTGAGGTTGTTTTTTCCACCGGTATGGTTGGGTATCCCGAAGCCTTTACCGATCCCTCTTTTGAGGGACAAATTTTAGTGAGTACCTATCCGCTTATTGGCAGCTATGGTGTGCCGGAAAAAAAGTTATGGGAGAGTGACAGAGTACATATTGCAGGACTTGTTGTCAGTAACTATATTGATACTCCTTCTCATTACCAAAGCACCATGACACTTGGCGCATGGCTTACAAAGCAGAAAGTCCCAGCAGTAGAAATAAAAGACACGCGTTTTCTCACCCAATATCTTCGTGATAACGGCTCACAACTCGGAAAAATTGTCATCGAAGGAGACAAAAATATAGACTTTCACGACCCGAATACAAATAATTTGGTTGCCCGTGTTTCCCCAAAGTCTCTTTTTGTTAGCTCTCCACAAGCAGAGACCCTATCCACCAAACTTAAAACAATTCTCATGATTGATTGTGGCGCAAAAAGAAATATGCAGCGCTGTTTGCTAAAAAGAGGAGTACGCGTAATTACCGCACCCTGGGATTATGATCCTTTCAAAAGAGATGGAATCCCTTTTGATGGCCTTATTATTTCCAATGGACCAGGAGACCCAAAAATGGCAACGGCCACTATCACTACTATTAAAAAGGCATTGGAAAATAAAACTCCAACGCTTGGCGTGTGCCTTGGCAACCAACTCATGGCACTTGCTGCGGGAGGGGATACCTACAAACTAAAATTTGGCCATCGTGGTCAAAACCAACCGTGTATCCTCATGGGGAGCAAAAACTGCTACATTACCACGCAAAATCATGGGTTTGCCGTTGGGGAAATACCACCAGGGTTTCGGGAGTGGTTTGTGAATGCCAACGACAATACCAATGAAGGCATTATCCATACCAAATATCCATTTATGGCAGCACAATTTCATCCAGAGGCCAATCCAGGTCCAGTAGATACGGAGTGGATATTTGATTACTTTTTAGAGCGAGTCTAAGGCCATGTTAAAAAGTTGTCATGCTGAATTTATTTCAGCATCTCTAAAAAACTTAGATCCTGAAACAAGTTCAGGAAGACAAAGAAGATTGACTTTTCAAATAGGTCCTAAGAAGAACTTGATATTTAAAATTAAAAATTATGAAAAATAAAAAGTATAAGAAGATCCTTATCCTGGGTTCCGGCGCTTTGCAAATTGGCCAAGCAGGAGAATTTGATTATTCCGGGTCCCAGGCGATTAAAGCGCTCAAAGAAGAGGGTATTCGGACAATTCTCGTAAATCCAAATATTGCAACCATCCAAACTTCTCGCCTTTTGGCAGACATAGTGTATTTTTTGCCTGTTACTGATTATTTTGTGGAGCAAATTATCAAGAAAGAAAAACCAGATGGTATCTTGCTTTCTTTTGGAGGGCAAACAGCGCTCAATTGCGGTATCTCACTTACCAAAAAAGGCATACTAGAAAAATATCATGTGGCTATTTTGGGTACCCCAATTTCTGCCATTATGCTTACCGAAGACCGACAAGCATTTGCAAACCACTTGGCAACCATCCATATTCCAACTCCTCTCAGTGAAGCAGCAACGTCTATAGAAAAAGCGAAAAAAATTGCAAAAAAATTAGGATTTCCCGTAATGGTACGTTCCGGATTTTCTTTGGGAGGGCAGGGAAGTGGTATCGCAAAAAATATGGAAGAGCTTATGAGCATTGTCACTCATGCATTTTCCTTTGTGCCCCAAGTACTCGTAGAACAATATCTTCATCATTACAAGGAAATTGAATATGAAGTAGTACGGGACAAAGACGATAATTGCATTACCGTCTGCAATATGGAAAATATGGACCCTCTTGGCATCCATACCGGAGAATCTGTTGTTATTGCGCCTAGCCAAACGCTTACCAATACCGAATATCACCAACTTCGAGCAGCATCGATTAAAATCGTACGAAGCTTAGGCATTGTCGGAGAATGCAATGTCCAATTCGCCCTCAACCCTAAGGGTAACTTCACCCTTAACGCTTCACCCTTAACGCTTGATTATTTTGTCATTGAAGTAAATGCCCGACTTTCCCGAAGCTCTGCCCTTGCAAGTAAGGCAACCGGCTATCCTCTTGCCTACGTTGCAGCAAAATTAGCACTTGGCTATGCTCTCCCCAAACTTCGCAATTCTGTGACAAAAGTAACGTCTGCATGTTTTGAACCAAGTCTTGATTATATCGTCGTAAAACTTCCCCGATGGGATATGGAAAAATTTAAAGGCGCAGAACTTCGCATTGGCAGCAGTATGAAATCTGTTGGTGAGGCAATGGGAATTGGACGGACTTTTGGAGAAGCATACCAAAAAGCAATTCGCATGTATGACCTTACGTATACGGGCGCCGTGGATGATACACCAACGTTTACCAAAACAGAATTACACGATGCACTCAAATATCCCACCTCCAAACGTATGTGGGCAATTGCAGCAGCGCTTAGACAAGGCATAACGATACCAACATTGCATCACCTTACTGGCATAGACCCGTGGTTTTTGTCCCGCATTAAAAATATTGTTAAAGAAGAAGAAACCCTTCGCGCGCACCCCCACCTCCTCACCAGTAAGCTTCGCCATATGAAAGAATTGGGATTTTCCGACAGACGGATCGGCATGCTTACCAATCAGACCGGCATTGCAGTACGTAATATAAGAAAAGAGTTGGGCATTCTCCCATCGGTATTTCAAATTGACACACTTGCAGCAGAATTTCCAGCAAAAACCAACTATCTCTACATGACCTACAATGGCAATCATCACGATGTTGCTCCCACAGGAAAAAATGGTGTCATTGTCCTTGGGTCTGGTCCATATAGAATTGGCTCTTCTGTAGAATTTGATTGGACAAGCGTCTCCACAGTGATGGCACTAAAAAAATACAAGAAAAAATCTATTGTCATTAATTGCAATCCAGAAACTGTTTCTACAGATTATGACATTTCCGACAGGTTGTATTTTGAGGAAATGAGCTTTGAGCGTATTACCGACATCTATGAATTCGAACATCCTGAGGGAATTATTCTTTCAGTCGGCGGCCAAACGCCCAATAATAGGGCACAAGCACTTTTTCATTTTGGGGTAAAACTGCTTGGGACAAGTGCAGAAAATATTGATATTGCTGAGGATAGAAGCAAGTTCTCCGCACTCTGTGACACTTTAAAAATTTTACAGCCGGCATGGGAAAGCGTAAGTAGCCTTTCTGCTGCAGAAGATTTTGCGAAAAGAGTTGGATATCCTGTGCTTATCCGCCCCTCCTATGTACTCTCTGGCAGTGCGATGAATGTCTGTGGCAACAAAGAAGATTTGGAAAAATTTCTGAAAGAGGCAACCATTGTCTCGCGACAACATCCGGTTACTATTTCAAGATTTTACGAACAAGCCAAAGAGCTTGAATTTGATGCTGTTGCACAAAAAGGAGATATCAAAGCATATGTTATTTCCGAACATATAGAAAATGCGGGAGTCCATTCTGGAGACGCAACCGTAGTACTTCCTACACAAGAGGTAAGTAAAACAACAAAAGAAAAAATGTCCAGAGCAGCAGGAAAAATTGCGAAAGCACTGCACATCACCGGTCCTTTCAATATTCAATTCTTAGCAAAAAATAATGAAGTACTCGTCATCGAGGTAAATGTGCGCGCATCCCGCACATTTCCTTTTATCTCCAAAGTGACTGGTGTTAATTTGATGGATTTATTCGTGCAGTGCTTATTCGAGAAAACTGTACAACCCGTTTCTGCCAACAAAATGAAAAGTCATCCTGAACTTGTTTCAGGATCTCAAATCCCAGATCCCACATTTGTTGCAGTAAAAGTCCCACAATTCTCCTTTTCTCGCCTGAAAGGCGCAGATCCAACCCCACATGTAGAAATGGCATCCACTGGAGAAGTTGCATGTTTTGGAGATACAGTTGAAGAAGCATATCTCAAAGGATATCTTGCAGTAGGCGGACATATTCCGGAAAAAGGTGTATTTATTAGTCTTTCTGGAGACGAGAAGAAAGAAAAATTTTTGAAAAGCGTTAAACAGCTCGCCAAAAAAAATCTTCCTTTTTTTGCCACACAGCATACCTACGATTTCTTATCTCAAGCAGGTATTTCCCTCACAAAAGTCTACAAAATTTATGACAACAAAACTCCCAATGTCCTCACACTTATACAGGAGGGAAAAGTGGATTTGGTTATTAATATTGTTGATAGGAATTTGCCAAAGTCCATGAAAGATAGTTTTGCAATACGCAGAGGTGCCATTGATGCCAATGTTTCCCTTTTTACAAAAATAAAAAATGCACGACTTTTTATCGATGCTATTACCAAGTATTCCCTTACTGATCTTGCAATTAAATCTTGGGAAGAATATGAGTAATGGATTAAGGGTTTTCGTTTAATTCATACTTCTTAATTTTTTACCCAAGCTCATTGCAACCAAGTACTATTAGATAGTATACTAACAACGATGAATAATTCTTTCTTCAACAACAGCTTTATCTCCGTAGAACAACTTACCAAAGAAAATGTCGCATTGGTTTTTACAGAAGCAGACAAAATGAAGCAAATTGTCTTAGAAAAAGATGGAACCGATATCCTCAAAGGAAAAGTTATTGCCTGTCTTTTTTATGAACCGTCCAGCAGAACATTTTCCTCATTCGTAAGCGCAACGCAACGGGTCGGAGCAGGGACCATTCAGCTTTTAGGAATGCAAGCATCCTCTGTGGCAAAAGGAGAAACTCTTGAAGATACTATTCGCACTTTTGGCTGCTATGCCGACGCAATTGTGATGCGTCATCCAGAAACAGGCGCTGCTCTTCAGGCTGCTAAGGTAAGTTATGTTCCAATTATTAATGCAGGAGATGGAAAAGGCGAACATCCTACGCAAGCACTCTTAGATGCCTATACAATACGCAGTCATTTTCCAGATTTTTCCCAAATCACCTTCTGCGCAGTAGGGGATATGAAAAATGGCAGGACAGTACATTCCAACACTAAGCTGCTTGCCATGCTTGGAGTAAAGAAATTTATCTTTGTTAGTCCAAAAGTGTTGCAGATGCCACCGGAAATTGTCGCCTCTATCAAACAGCAGAGCGGAACAGTCACAGAAGTTGAAAGTTTAGAAGATGTCATTGGTACAGCTGACATCTTATATGCCACCCGTGTACAAAAAGAGCGTTTTGAAGATATAGAAGAATACGAAAGACTAAAACACAAATATATTATAACTCCTGAAGTAATGAAGTTAGCTAAAAAAACTATGATACTGATGCACCCTCTCCCACGAGTCGGAGAAATAACTGCCGAAGTAGATACAGACCCTCGAAGTGTCTATATGAAAGAGCAAATGCAAAACGGCATGTATATCCGCATGGCATTATTGAAACTAATACTAAAGAAGTGACTTAGACTATTGAAACCTTAGAATAATCTTGCTACACTCTTTTAAATTCATATGGCAAAGGTAAAAACAAAAGCTGCAAACACATCTTCAGAACCTCAAATTATTACCACCGACATTCTTATCATCGGCGCAGGAGGAGCAGGTTTACGCGCTGCAATTGAAGCAACAAAAAAAGGCGCAAAGATTCTTCTCATAGGAAAAGAAACCATGGGATTGGCCCATACCGAAATGGCGATGGGAGGGCTTAATGTTGCTATGCAACCACCTGCAACACCCAAACAACATTTTGAGGATACCATTAATGGAGGATGGAAAATCAATAATTATAAAATGGCAAAAGTATTTTCTAAAGAAATGCCGGACAGGATCCGTGATTTGGAAAGTTATGGCGTGAAGTTTGATAAACTTCCTGATGGCAGATATTTCATGTGGGCAAGCGGCAAACAAACAGTCCCTCTTAATTTATGCGCAGGCGATTACACTGGACGGGAAATGATGCAAGGCCTCGTAAGGGAAGCAAAAAAACTAAAAATTCCATACTTTGATAATTATTTTGTCACAAAACTTTTTGTAAAGAATAAGCGCGTCATTGGCGCATTCCTGATGGATTTAAAGTCTGGAAAGCAGCTTATTGTTGCGGCAAAAGCAACCATTGTTGCAACAGGCGGGGCAGGAATGATGTATCGTATCAACACCAACGCCACAACAAATACCGGTGAAGGGTATGCATGGGCGCTCAATGTTGGTGCACAATTAGTTGATATGGAATTTGTACAATTCCATCCAACAGGTATGGCATGGCCACCTGAGAAAAAAGGGAGATTAGTCACAGAAAAAGTACGGGGCAATGGAGGAATTTTGAAAAACAAACTTGGCGAACGGTTTATGGCAAAATACCAGCCAAAAAGAATGGAGCTGGCGGGAAGAGATGAAGTAACACGGGCCATCTATCAGGAAGTCCTAGAAGGAAGAGGGACAAAACATGGCGCAGTATATCTTGATGTCACCCATTGGGAAAAAGGCAAAGCGGAAAAGCTCATTCCTGATGTTTTCCAGGATCACATGGAAGTTGGCATTGATATTAGAAAACAAATGATGGAAATTTCCCCAAGTATGCATCATATGATGGGAGGCATAAATATTAGTATATGGGGACAGACAGATGTTCCTGGTCTCTATGCAGCCGGTGAAGTAACGAGAACCATCCACGGAGCCAATAGATTAGGCGGTAATTCTATTGCTGAGGGACAGGTTTTTGGAAGAAGAGTTGGCATACAGACAGCAAAAGACGTAAAGAAAATAAAACCACAAAGCATTCCGGAAAAATTAGTTGCAGAAGAAATGAAACGACTGGAGAAAATTGCAGCAAAAAAATCGGGCGTACAGCCAGACGACCTTTTCCAGAAATTACAGACGGTAATGTGGGAAAAGGTAGGCATTATCCGCACACAAAAGGGCTTACAAGAAGCATACAAGGAGATAAAGAAGTTGCAAAAAGAAACAAAGAATTTATATGCAAAAAAT
>JANWIQ010000030.1 GCA_025449795.1 Minisyncoccota bacterium | reverse complement strand
TATTCACCTCCTTTTTGCCTGTTGTACAACAGGACTTGTGCCAGTATAGAAAAAATGTACTTGTTTTACTTGACATCCACCTTTTACTATCCTGACAAATTACCCTATAACAAGATAGTAAAAGAAAGGAAGAGCCTTGTCAATATCCAAATGTCCATGCATATTTCTGCTATGATAAAAGTATGACCAAACCATTTGCCACACACCGGTGGGTAGTATTTTTTTTTGGAATACTCGCTTTTCTCTTTTTTATTTCCTTCTCGTATGTGGTCCACAAAAACATGTTTACCCAATCTGATTTTGACAATACGGTAAGATTACAAAATCACATGAGTCTTCGATTCATCACGCCGTTTTCTTTTCTTAGTGACATTGGGAAGGTAGAAATTGTATCAGTGATTTTACTAATAATACTTGCTATTCACAGAAAATTGAGGACATTTTTAGCTTTTATCTTTTTTGGGCTTTTACACTTCTTCGAACTCTATGGAAAGTTTTTTGTAAGCCATAAAGCTCCTCCTCACTTTATGTTAAGGACGCATGATATTTTTAATTTGTCGCCATTTTTCGTGAGGACAGAAAATTCCTATCCATCCGGTCATGCCGGGCGAGCTTTATTTGTGACAGCGCTTGTGGGAGTTATGACACTCAATACAAAAAAACTTTCAACGCTGCAAAAAGCGAGTATTATTCTTTTGCTAAGCGCCTACGACATTGTCATGGGAATAAGCAGAGTGTATTTGGGCGAACACTGGACAAGCGACGTGATTGGCGGCAGTTTGCTTGGCCTCTCCCTGGGTCTTTTCTCCTCACTCTTCATATAATCCGTTGCATAACCAAATACTATTCTCTCTCCTATAGTCGCCAAGTATACAATGTATACTTGGCAAGAAAATAGTTAGTGGTTGGTGAGGGCAAAGCCTAAAAAGGCAATAAGAAGCCCGAGAGACAAGACCGTAAGGGCAATAAGGATAAGCCGAAGAGAACTTTTTGAATTGGGGAAATATGCGTTTTTAGGCATGGGTATAGATTGTGGCAAATCGTTGCACAATAGTAATACAATTCAAGATACCCAGTAGTCCAAAGGCAAAAGGCAGGAGTGAAAAGCCAAAAAGCATCACGCCGGGGAATGCGAGAAAAAGAAGAAATGCAAAGATGAGCAATACGATTCTTTCTGTCCGCTGCATGAGTCCTGTGCTACTGATAGGTGTTTTTCCAAAAGTTAATTCTCCGAGCGTGCGAAGATAGCTAATAAAAAAAGAAGTAAAAACCACGATGACAACAAGTCCCCATGGGACCAGGTGAGCAACCCCAAATCCTGCAACAAGAAAAAAATCACTTACCCTATCAAAGCTTGAGTCTAAAAAAGCGCCTATTTTGGAAACTTTCTTTTGATATCGTGCGACATACCCATCCAGCATATCAAAAACAAACCCAACTACGCTTATGACACTGAGTAAATAGATATGGGTAACTATGCCAGTAAAAAAAAGTATTGCGGCAATAAGGCTCAAAATCGTCAGAATTGTGGGATTCCACGAAAGGAATGGACGAGCTATAATAGCAATAAGAGGGGTAAAGCGTTGTTTGTACTTAGAAAACATACTTGTATTACGTATGAACTTGGATTTTATTTCTATATATGATACATGATACACATTACAAATTAGATTTGCATACTCATTCTATCGCGTCTCCCGACGGGGGAATAACCGAAAAAGAGTATACAGAAATTATAGCAAAAAAAATCCTGGATATTATTGCAGTAACAGACCATAATAGGATAGATTTTGCCCAGAAGATGCATAAAAAATTAGGAGATGCAATTATTGTGGGTGAAGAAATCATGACAGCAGAAGGGGAAGTTATCGGCCTCTTTTTGTCTGTCAAGGTCGGACCTTACCAATCGCTTGCCAGGACAATCGAATTGATTCACGCACAAAATGGGCTTGTCTCTATTCCTCATCCATTTGACCCTATCCGCCGTGGCATTGGGGAAGAAAACCTTCTCAGACACAAAGACACAATAGATATACTAGAAGGTTTTAATGGACGAATTATTTTTCCCTGGCAAAATGCAAAGGCAAAAGAATTTGCGCAAACCTACGGTATTCCTGCGACAGCGGCAAGCGACGCGCATAGTGTCTATGGAATAGGAAAAGCATATACGGTTGTGGGTGAGTCTTTCACCAAACTTTCGGCAAAAAAGGCACTATCCCATACTGAAGTGGTGAAAAACTATCAACCATGGGTTGAATATCTCAGGCCAAAGTGGAATAGAATAAAAAAGCTGGTATAGTGTTGCGTTGAGGATCAACCTCAACCTGAAGCTAGATGGAGGTTGATCCTCAACAAAAGAAATGAAAAATATTTTATATCTTATTAATCCCAAAGCCAACGAGGACACGGCACTGCGCCATTGGAAATATATCCAAAAGAAGTTTCCCTCCTTGCCGAAAGATCCGCTTGATGTCACAAAGATTCCTAACCTAACCGAATTCCTTATCCAACAAAAACCCCAGACCGTCGTCATTGCAGGAGGGGATGGGACTATTAATAAAGTGTGTCAGGCAGTGCTCCCACTAAAAAGCAAACCTAGTCTTGCCGTCATGCCCATAGGATTTGGGAATGCGTTGTCCTATTGTCTTGGGGTAGAGACTGTGGAAAAAGCACTCTACGTCATAAAGAATACGCCTGCAAAATTAACGATTGACCTATTTAAGACCACTATCCCCGAAATTCCCATTGGGGTCTTTACCATGGGAATTGGTTTCGACGGACAGGTGGTGCACACACGCATGTTTCATCGCTATATCGGTATTCGTTCCTATACCCTTGCGGTTATTAGAAGTTATATCACCCACGTAGAAAAAAAACTCACATTTACTCTTGACCACAGCATTACAATGACGGGTATTGCCTCAGCGCTCATGATTGCCAACGCGCCAACCATAGGCCGCAATTTTATTTCTTCGGAAAATGCCAAATTAAATGACGGGCTTTTGGACTGCACACTTTTCTCTTCCCACTATGCATATTTGACTAACTTGCGTCTTCGTGGGTTTAAGCATCCGTTATATTCCGAGAAAAATAAAGTAAATTTTCGGGCAAAACATATCAAAATCTCAGGTGACCAATTTGCCCAAGTGGATGGGGATCCGGCTATCCATGTAAAGCCAATAGAAATAGAAGTATTGCCAAAAGCAGTAACGTTTCTCAGAAATACAACAGAAGAAATCTTGTTACCCAGCGTGCCATTTGTATGAGATCTGATAGGACTCAGATGGCACTCAGCGTGTCAGTGATCCGGTATTTCAGTGGATCTGTGCATCAGTTGGTCAGTAAAACCAGTAATTATCCTACCGATAACTGAATTACTGAATCATTGAAGTACTGAATTACAGATACTCTGGTTTTACCGAGTTCTATCTGAGTATATCTGAAAATATGCAAGAATTATTATTTTCATTCTTGTTTTTCCTTCCCGCGGGAATTGCCAACATGGTGCCGGTTCTTGTTGCCAAAGTGCCCGGTTTACAAGCATGGAAGAACCCTTTGGATTTTGGGAAAAAATTTAAAGGCAAAAGAATTTTGGGAGACCATAAGACGATACGGGGATTAGTAAGTGGGGTAGTAGTAGGAATACTTATTAGCAGTATTGAGCGTTCTGTCATCTTGGATTGGCCAGGATCCAGTGAAATCATGAGCCAACAATATATCCAGACAAATCCAATTATGCTTGGGTTTCTCCTTTCTTTTGGTGCACTGGCAGGCGATAGCGTGAAGAGCTTTTTCAAAAGACAAATCGGTATTTCTTCGGGAAAAAGCTGGTTTCCATTTGACCAAATAGACTACGTTATCGGAGGATTGGCTGCAAGTCTTTTGGTGATACGACTTCCCGTGGTGGAGTACGGAGTGATTTTTCTTCTCTATGTTGTTTTACATCTTCTTACCTCAGCTGTAGGTTTTTTCCTCAAGTTAAAAGATGCTGCAATTTAACTAATTTACTGTCAAGGTTTATTGGGTTTATTGAGGATCAACCTCAACTTGAGGCTTGACATAGGTTGATCCTCGAACCATACTAAAAGTGTGCCTGCCAAAAATATTGTAAAGACATTTATAGAGAATGGATATTATCATATTTATAATCGTGGCGTAGAGAAACGATCAATCTTCTTAGACCAACAAGATTGCATTATGTTCCTTCATTATTTAAAACTCTACCTATGTTCGGTAGAAGAGCTACCAACCTTAACAGAAGGAAGACATATGAATCGTTTAATTCAACTAAATTTGTCAAAAGAAGTTGATTTACTTGCTTTTGCTCTGATGCCAAATCATATTCATTTAGAAATAAAACAGCACACAAAAGATGGCATAAGCAAGCTCATGCGGAGAGTTGCAACAAGTTATGTTATGTATTTCAATAGAAAATATAAGAGGATTGGACCATTGTTTCAAAATATTTACAAGGGTGCATTTATTGATAGGGATGAGTATTTGCTTCACTTATCTCGCTATATTCATCTTAACCCTATTAAATTACAACGACCAAAAATTAATTTTCTCTCATTTTCAAGTTATCCTTATTATCTTGGTTTGAAACAGGCGAGCTGGGTTAAGCCAAAGGAAATAGTAGATTATTTCTCAATTAAGAAAGGGGACTTTGGAAGTAATTCTTATAAAGATTTTGTTGAGGGATATAACGAAGATGCACAAGAGATGTTAGAAGATTTAATTCTTGAAGAAGATAATGAGATGTAACCGAATGAGGATCAACCTCACTCCGAAGCTAAGTTAAGGTTGATCCT
The DNA here is from genome assembly GCA_025449795.1 of Minisyncoccota bacterium. Taxonomy (GTDB): domain Bacteria; phylum Patescibacteriota; class Microgenomatia; order Levybacterales; family UBA12049; genus JANWIQ01. Next base: position 1,802 of record JANWIQ010000030.1, on the reverse strand, counting down.
CAACAAAACAGTGGGAAGAAAACAGGGAAAAGCATAAAAAGTAAAATTTAGATCATAATTTAGATCATAATTTAGATCATAATTTAGATCATTTATTATAGAGATAATAGAGATAATTAAAATTTGTAGATTTTATTTGTAGATTTCGGTGTATTTTTCTTTCAGGTATGCGACAAAATATTTTGGATTGAGCTCTTCGCCGGTTGCTTTTTTCATAAGTTCTCGTGGATAATAAAGACTTCCATAGGTATGGACATGAGTATCAAGCCACTGTTTGATTGGGGCGAGATTTCCTTTTTGCAATTCCTCCTCAAAATGCACACTCTCTTTCATCTTTTTCAAAAATTGTGCACCGTATAAATTCCCCAGCGCATAGGAGGGGAAGTAGCCAAAATTTCCATATGCCCAGTGCACGTCCTGTAAAATTCCCTGGCTGTCTTTCATCGGGGCGATACCAAAATATTTTTTCGATTTTTCCCGCCATACCTCTGGTGCATCTTCAGCAGAAATTGTTCCATTGAGCAAATCATGTTCCATTTCAAAGCGGAGAATAATATGCAATGCATAGGTGACTTCATCTGCTTCAATGCGAATAAAACTTGGCTTCACCATCGTAAAAAGCTGTACAAATTCTTTTTCGGATACGTTTCCCAACACATCAGGATAGGTTGACTGAAAAATAGGCGTCATATACCCAAGATATGCTGGATTTTTTCCCACCATATTTTCCCAAAACCTGGAAAGTGATTCATGTATGCCAAAAGATACACCGCCCTCAAGCGGGGTATCACGATAGTCTGGGTGAATGCCTTGTTCGTAGAGCGCGTGTCCTGTTTCGTGCATGCCGGCAGTGTAGGATTCTCGAAAATCATGTACTTTGTACGCATTGGTGATGCGGATATCATATCTGTCCAAGGTGGTGGTAAAAGGATGGGGTGAGACATCAAGTCGTCCTGCTTGCATATCAAATCCCATTTTTTTCATACAACCCAACACCAGCTCTTTTTGCTTTTCTAGGGGGTAGACAATATTTTTTTCTACCAGAGGACTGTCTGTGACATATTTTTCGCTTTTTTGGATATGGCCAACGAGTGTCATTAATTCGTCCCGCAGGCTATCGAATGCCTTTTTGGTAAAAGATGTAGTCAATGCAGGCTCATAAATATCCAACAGCGCATCATAGAGATTTTCCTGGTAGCCTAGGTGTCCTGCAATTTTTTGGTTGAGGGCAATAATCTTTTTCAGGTGGGGAAGGAATCCCTTAAAGTTATTTTCTTCGCGCGCCTGTCGCCAGTGGATAAATGCCTCAGAGGTAACTTTGGCATTTTCTATAATGAGCGCTTTGGGCACTTTGGTATAAAATTTGCTTGCATGGGCACTATTTCGTACGATTGCTTTTTCCTCTTCTGTCATAGTCTTGGCGTCGGCGGAAGCAAGAGTGTCTAAAAAGTCTGTATCTAGCCACAGCTGCACGAGTATTTCTTCAAGATAGGCAGATTGTTCTGCGCGTCCGTGGGAGCCTTTTGGCGGCATATTTACATTGAGGTCCCAGTCAAGTGTTGCTTTTACCTTGCCCAAAAGAGAAATTTTTTTGTAGTGTTGTAGTAGTTTTTTTACAGAAGGATTGGCTACGTTCATACAAGTATTTATATCAGAAAAAGAGAGAGAAGCAAAGTGCAGTTTTACAATTTTCCTACCAATCTATAATAAAGCGCTTGTCTTCTGCAAGATATAGTAGGCATGCATGGAAAGGAGGGCATATTTCCCCGAGTCATTGCCAAATATAGAGCAAGCAGTGCTCG
>JANWIQ010000029.1 GCA_025449795.1 Minisyncoccota bacterium | reverse complement strand
TCAATGACCTCTTCAAAGCGTGAACTTCCCAAAAATGGAAATATTTCAGGAGGTTCGCCAAGAAGCGTCCCCACAATAGGCGAGTAATGCATGAGTATGATTTGTTTTTTTGTGTGGTCAATATTGCCAAGGCTCACTTCTAATTTTTCTACTTCCTGTATTGCTTCTCCCACAAATTCTTTCATTGCCTTTTCCCCAAATGCGCCAACCATATGCCTTCCAAATCCGCCGCCAAATCCTTTTACCCCCGCAAAACCAACGTCATCCAAAATAAATTCCTCATCTTCCAAAAGAATAAGATTACCAGTACGAAGTATTTCCTTTATTCTTTCTTCCTGCCCGCTTTCATAGTCATGGTTGCCAAGAATCGCTACTTTCGGGACAGTACACGCCTGTAATTCTGCCTTTAATATTTCTGCTTGCGCAGGAAGACCATGGTCGGTGAGGTCTCCACAGAGCAAAAGAATATCAGTGCTTTTGGAGATACGTTGGAAAAGACCTTGATATTTTGTATGGGAGCGTTCGGTTGTATGCAAATCAGCGAGTGCGGCAATTTTCATAATTCCAAAACTGTTTTAAATCCCCATTCTTTTACATCTATTTCATAATCTATTCGTGAGAGGAGTGTTCCACGACAAATATGCTCTTTGGGAGAGGGAAGTGCGAGCTCGTGTTGTACCCGTTCTAGTAAATTCTCCATGACCCATTTAGGGATAATTTCCCGCTCTGAGGGATAAATAAATCGAAATTCCAAAATATGGCTAAAAAGCAATTCCCAATATGGATCCATGCGCATCAGGAGGCGTTTCCAGTCAAGCGTTTTGCCTTTTTTCAGCAGCAGGTGATTGACATCCGGTCCCTCTGAACGCCTTCGATCCTGCATAAATGATTTTACCCAGATAAGTTCTTCAACAGGAATAAGTTTGAGGGTCATACCAAAAAGTTTGGTTTTAGGGGCAAAATCAAACCAACTTTCATCTACCCGACAGGTTTCACTTGCTGTGCCAAAAAGCACATCAATAAAAAAATCTCCTCGGGCAATTTTTGCGAGCCATCTCGCGTCGGTTATTTCAACGGTATATTCTTTGGAATTAAAAAAGTCCAGCAGTCTTGTGTAATCACCGGCTTTTGTATACATGTCCAAGTCTTTTGTTGGCCGGACAATGCCAGTATAGGCACCTACTGCATAGGTACCGCCAATGAGAAAAGGGATTCTTTTCTTTAATAATATTTGCAGTATCTGCTGGTAAAATGCTTCGGCTTTTTCTTGTGAGGTTGCCATAGCGTAAGTATTGGTTGCGGGAATGTGGAATGCCAGAAAAAAGGGAAAGAGAAGGGTAAGGAGGTTACAGTACTTCTTCAAATTCACCATCAAGGTGGAGGTAATAGGTCTGCACGTTTAGTTGCGGATAAGTTGCAAGAATTATTTCTTTTGCTTTTTTTAGGTCTCGTGCATGGTTTTCTGGTGTACTTTCTACGCCATAGGCGCCACATGCTTCATGATTCATGAGGATAACTTGCTTAATCGCATGCAAATCAACAGATATCTTTAGCTGGGAAAGTATGATAGCAATATCTTTTACCCCTCCCGCATAGCCTACATAGTCAAATGTTTTATCGCTTACATTTTTGTCAAGCCAGTTGCGGATATATTTTTGAAATCGAAAATCAATGCAACTGACTATCAATGCATCACATGGATGAACCATACTGCATATAGTATAAGGGAATTATGAGAGTTGTTCAACAACTGTCAGTTTTCTGTCCAATAAAACTCAAGTATTCCTCTACGTACTGTAGTATACATATATTATTCTGTTAGGGAGATCTACAGACAAAGCAATTTATCGTAGAATCGATAAAAAAGGCCAGCATAAATCCAGCTGGCCTTTTTATTTTTCTTACGTTCTGGTATCATCATCCCATGCAAGTGACCGCTATCAAAACCCACAAAATTACAGAAAAGGATACAGATATTTTAAAGGTCTTGGATACATATGTATTTGATGATTCCGGACACGCCAGAATGACAGAGGGAAGTGTCCTCGCCGTCACCTCAAAAATTGTTTCTATTTGTGAAGGAAGGATGGTAAAGATAGACCCACATAATCCAGATCAAAAAGATCAACTTATTGCAGAAGAGTCTGAGATATATTTACCACGAGAAGAAAATTCCTATCATGTGAGTTTGGCTATTAGTCATGATATGCTTTCAGCAAGCGCTGGGATAGACGAATCCAATGCAAATGGGTACTATATTCTTTGGCCAAAAGATGCGCAAGCCTCCGCCAACATGATTCGTGAGCACATCCTGTCAAGGTCGGGCCTCGACAATATTGGCGTTATTATTACGGATAGCAAAACAAGTCCCATGCGTTGGGGAGTGACAGCAATTGCAATTGGGTACAGCGGGTTTGAACCCCTTAAAAATTATATACATACACCAGATATTTTTGGCAGGCCTTTTGCCTATGAACAAATGAGTATTATAGATAATTTAGCATCTGCTGCAGCACTCACCATGGGTGAAGGAGCAGAACAGACTCCGCTTTCCATCATTTCAGATGTACCGATGGTTACGTTTACAGGTCGAAATCCCACATCCGAAGAACTCGCGAAGATAAAAATAACAATGCATGAAGATCTGTACGGTAATTTTCTCAAAAATGCCCCGTGGAAAAAGGGTCGCGTCAAACGCGATTGGCAAGGAAAATTATCTAAAGCGTTGGCGTTGGAGAAATAAGAAACGCCTGAGGTACTGCGATGGTAATATTTTGTGCGCTCTTAAGCACCGATCCCATAATTCCTTCTTGGGTGACTTCTGTTTTTGGTAAGAAGGCAAGTGTCGTGGAAGTACTTGCGGTAGGGGTAAAAGAATAGGAAATAGTTGCAACTATTCCACTGCCGGAAGCTTCCATTCCCGTGGGTTGAATTGCCAGGACATATGAAATTCTTCCATTCACCTTATCCACCGAATGAAATAATACTACAGGATTGGTAAAAAAACTGCCGGGTTGTATCGTGACGGTATGGAGGACAGTTGGGTCGTAAGAAAGGTCGAGTTGTGCGCCAGAAAGCGTATTGCCATTACTTCTCGCAACAACATCAACCACTTGCAATGCCGAAGCCACAGAAGTTTCAGGTACCAGAGAAAGTACCGTATGTGCGGGAGATGGTGTAGGCGTTGCAGAAATTACGGTTGAAAGGGTAGGTTGGTCTTCCTTGACCGCAAGATACAAAAGCCCTCCGGTAACAACAAGAAGCAGCACAATAAGTAACAGTGTTTTTTTTGAAAAATGTTGCCAAAATAATTGCATAGATATATTCAGTATAGCCAAGTATTACTGTCCCTGACAAGTAAGTCCGGTACAACTAGTTGACTGCCCCTGTTGGAGATCTGAGAGACTTCTTGTCCATATATTTAAATCCACAATATCTACTACGCCATCATCATTCAAATCTGCCGGATTGAGGTCTGTGCTATTTGCGGGTTTTACGAGACAGCTGGAAGAATTTGTATTTTGTCCATAGCAACCCAAAAGAATAGTATAGTCTTCCAAATCAAGTTTATTTGCTTCCCCCGAAGTTACTGCCACGTCCCCCGCATGCAGAATAAATGGTGAAGTCGTCGCGCTTGCTCCTTTGGTGAGGACAAATACATTTGGAAGTGACGTATCTGCCGGAGCCACATTCACTGCCAATTGGTAGAGGTATTGGGGAATTTTTACCAACACCTGGTATGCATTATTTGCAGCAGGAGTAGTGGGAATTTGGACATTTACTGTGCCGGTAAAATATCCCGCATTATTATCGCTTCCACTGTCGTAGCTAATAGTGCCGGGTGAAGTGGTAAGGGGAGTGGTCCCTGGGCCGCTGGGATTGGCAACAGAGGCGCCGTAGAGCTCTACGGTAACTTTTCTTGTCATATGGTGAGGAGTCACGCCGCCGGTTGCATCAAATCCAATGCCGGGAAGTCCTACAACTAGCTTAAGAGAAGCAGTGTTTCCAGATGAACCACCCCCGCTTCCATCCCCCGCAATGCTTGTTGCTTTATTACTATAAAGCCCACTACAAGGACTTTGTGCTTTGTAGGCAATACCTACTGAAATACTATCTTTTGTTGGGTAATGATCCGCGCCAACCGTAGAAGGCGAAATCGTGAGTTGGCCAGGTTTTGTTGTACTCGTATGCCATTCTTTATAACTTCCGTCAGTAAACCACCAATCAACATAGTAACTACTAACACTACCAGAGGTGAGTGAAATAGGCGCAAGATTTACCGTAAAAGATGGAGAGGTACCAAATGTCCTATCAACAACAGTCAAATTTGATTGTGGGTTGGGGGTGAAATTCCTTTTAGGACTATAGGCAATATTGCTACAAGAGGAAACAATTGGCTTATACACAACGCCAAACGTCTGAGAGTAATTACTACTCCAACATTCACTTGTACTCGTGCCTTGTTTATTTGCATGAGAGTTATCATAGTTGGAAATTGTGGTGCTTGTGGTAGTCACAATTTTTTTGCATTCCTGATACCCTGTTTTATTTGTAGAACTTATTTTTGTAGCGTCATTAAACCACCAATCAACAACATATTCGGGTGCGTTATCGATAGCAGCATAGCTAACGCTCAATGCAGCGCCATTTGATGTGCATGTAAACCCTACGGTTGGTGCACTTGTTGGGGCAGTGCAGCTTGAAGTCGAGCTTTGTGAATCAGACCCAGGTTGGGTTTGCGTAGAGGTGTCAGTATGAGCGGGAGGAGGAGTGCTGCTGCAGCTAGTTCCACAAGAAATGCTTGCAAATACATAATTATTACCCCAATGTTTATAGAAGTAATATTGTCCTACTAATATTGCGGTAATAAACAGGAGTAAAGAAATACTAATATACAGAGATTTCATCTTTACTTATAGTACCCAACACTTACCACGCTGTCAATCATGTGCCGCAGGTAGAGTCAGGAGAACGTCCTATAAGTTGAAATAATGCATTCGTCTTGGTACAATAGGATATGGCGCGCACCCCAGAAAAAAAACTATCTGAAGAATTTCCGCAGGAATCACCTGATAGACTCTTTGGCAACCTGCTAGCTAACTTGAATCATCCTGGGAAAATAGCAGGAATTTTGGCTTTAGATCGGGCTGTGCAACCAATAGATACCTATGCTCTTGCTGGGCATATGCTGCCCTTTTATCGCGCTCGCTTCAATTCTCAAATTCGTGAGTTAGCAGTTGCGCATTTGATGAAAGATTTAGCTTCAGTTGGATGTGTTCACGGAAATCCAGAAGAAGGATTTCAGCTTACCGATAAGGGAAAAGTTCTTGTCCAAGCAGCAAAAATTGCACAAACCTTTATGCAAAAGACTGGAATATCTGTAAATTTTCTGAGTAAAGATTTAGGACATGGAAAACGAGCTGCATATAGTCAAGGGAAGATGCTCTATCTCTTATCAAGAGTGAATCGGCCTGTAACCAAAACATGGCTTTTTGGGCTAATGGGACTTGTAAGTAGTGACGGGCATATTCTTTTTAATCGGTCTTTCCAAAGACTGGAACGATTGGAATTGATTGACAATAAATCGATAGGAAGAGGCAACAATGGATTTTCTCAATACAAAATAACAGGTGATATCTCTAAGGAGAAAATAAAAAAAGGTGGACCTGTAAGAGTTGTTGTTTTACGTATGTTGCAAAGTGGTCCATCTGATGCAGTTTTTACAAGGATTGATTTAGCGGCACGTATTCGAAGTGAAGGAATGTTGCCAGAAATACCAGATGACCTGCTTCTGCGACGGATTTCTAGATATCTTGCTCAATTACAAAAAAATCATACACTAACTCCGACAGGAGCTTTCACTGCCCGAGGTGTTCATTCTCAAATATCACTCACACAACAAGGAGCTACAATTGTAAACCATTTTATTCAGCCTTTATGGGAATTAGCAAGTTTATATGTCAACGAACCAGACATCAATACAAGTAGAGGATTTAAGCTCACCAGTGAGCGCTTTAAGGCTATCCAGCTACATATGAGAGCAGGTGGAGAGCTCCACAATTTACTTACAGATGGCTCTTCCTTGCGGAGAGTTCTTGGACCTGAAGATATTCGCGCTTGGCAAGAAGGAATTGGTCAAGCGCTTGCGACAGGGCCTGCGGTAATAGAGTCCATTCTAATTGATATGCTCTATCCCATGCTATTACGACATGTGCAAAGTCAGTTGCATTCGCTTCCCAGCGAATTAGAGGACATAATCTACGATAAGGTAAGAGATCTCGTGTTAACACAAATGGGAGAAGGAATAAAATATTTATCTTTTATCTATACATCTGTAGAAAACGCAGTGAAAGATTACCAGAAGAGCTCACGCAGAAGAGAAACTCCAGAAGCTGCGTTTCGTGACGACAACGGTAATTTACCATTTACTGAAGTACCTTTCGAAAGTGATCTTACCGGGCCAGAAACAGAAGAGCTTGTTTCAGAGATACGAGGAATTTTAGCGAAAAAATGGCAACCCAACCAAATTGAAGCTTTTCTCGTATATTATACCTTGAAACTTTCTCCAGCTCAGATTACTACCAGGTATCTTATTACTGTTGATGGTAAAGCGCTAAGCCACCACGCAATGGCAAGGCTGTTGAAAAGAATGCGAGAT
>JANWIQ010000028.1 GCA_025449795.1 Minisyncoccota bacterium | reverse complement strand
TACCTTTTGAGTTGATATTTTTTTTGAAACCATATATTTATGGTAAAGGGTAAAGGGTCAAGCGTAAAGAAATTTTTAGCCCTTTACCCTATACCCTTATCTATTTCTTTTTCCATTTCCTCTCGCCCTCCTGCTGCCAAGCAACAGGTTCTTCTTTCTGTAAAAATCCTAAACTTTGTACAACACCTGTTATCGAATTATTTGTTTTAGAGCTAATTATAGATGTAAAACCCAGCTTTTTTGCTTCTTTAATCCTTTTTTCCAAGCCTGTTACTTCGCGGATTTCTCCCAAAAGCCCGACTTCTGCAATTGCAATTGTATTTAAGAAAGCTTTACTTTTAAGACTGGAAAGTACTGCAAGACATATCCCTAAATCAATTGCCGGGTCTGTAACCTTAATTCCTCCCGCAACGTTTACAAATACATCGTAATTTTCAAGCGAGAAGCTGCATTGTTTTTGCAAAACCGCAAGCAAAAGCTCCAGCCTTCTATGATCTACTCCTAAAGCAACACGGCGCGGCATAACAAGTTTTGAGTATACAACAAGCGCCTGAATTTCTATTAAGAAAGGCCTTGTTCCCTCCATTATTACAACCAGCATTGACCCTGGTGTTGCTTCTGATTTTTTTGTCAAAAAAAGTTGTTCGGGGTTTTTTATTTCGTTCATTCCGTTTTGATTCATTGCAAAAACTCCAACTTCATCAACCGGACCAAAGCGGTTTTTAAGACTTCTTAATATTCTTGTTGATGTTAACTTTTCTCCTTCCAGAAAAAGTACTGTATCTACCATGTGGGATAAAATCATAGGCCCTGCCACCATTCCCTCTTTTGTTACATGGCCAACAAGCATAACGGGAATAGAAAGCGACTTTGCAGTTTTAATAAAATTTGTTGCGGCAAACCTAACCTGGGGCATAGAACCGGACAAACTGTCTATTGCTCCGGACTCAACTGTTTGAATGGAATCAATAATTACCAACATTGGTTTTTCTCTTTCTATCAGTTCTATAATTACTTCTGTGCTATTTAGGGAAACGAGTAAGAGATTTTCGTTTTCTAAGGCTCCTTTGATCCGAGTTGCACGGAGTTTTATTTGTTGTACAGATTCTTCACCGCTTATATATAAAACTTTCGGATTAAACTCAGATGATACTCGGTTAGCCAGAATATCAGATTTATCAGCATCTTCAAATTGTCGGATTTTCTGATTCTCAGATACTCCGATATTCTGAGTTCTATCTGATTTACTGGGTTCAATCCGAGTTCTATATGATGCCACATTCAAAGCCAATTGCAAAAGAAGGGTTGACTTCCCAATTCCCGGATCCCCCGCAACAAGTGTGACCGAACCCTTAACAATTCCCCCGCCCAGCACATTATCCATTTCTTCAAAACCTGTCTTAATTCTACTTGACTCTGAATAAGTTATTTGTTTAAGTGTCTGTGGTACTATATTCTCCGCATAATCAACTCTGCTACTTGCCGCTTTAGCCTTTCCGCCTGAGGCTTGCCTAAATTCCTTAAAAGAATTCCAGTTGCCGCACTCCGGGCATTTCCCAAGCCACTGAGGACTTTCATATCCGCATTCCTGACACACAAATGAAGTAATAGATTTTGACATACTTTTATTGGCAGTACTTCTTTATTCTACTACTCCCAGCTTCAAAGAACCAGTAATAACTTATGTCTGGCCTCAGATAATTTTACTTTATATATATACAGTGGTACAATTAAAACCCCTATGAAACAGATTCTCTCAGCCATAGCAATCATAGTCTTAATTGTTAGCCTGGTTGTTATTTCGTTTACAATCCAACAAGCCAATGATGAGCAGAAAAATCTGACGCTTGATTTACAACACCGATCAAGCACATTGGCAGACAACCTTAAAACAAGTATAGAACCTTATTCAAACGGCGATTCAAATGATTACCTTCAAACACTGGTTGATAAATCTGCCGACAAAGAAAGACTTATTGGTCTTGCTGTTTTTGATAATAAAGATAATATCTTAGCCATATCTTCGGATTTATCTAAAGAATTAACTGTTTCTTCACAGCTTTTTGTAGCTACAGTTATGGATTCCGACAACGCGGATGGGGAATTTTTATCTCCAAAAGACAGCCAAAAAGTTTACGTATTTGCCGTGCCCCTTCATACAACAGACCAAACAACTGGAAAAGAATCTGTTAGCGGATCACTGCTACTCATGCAAAATGCGGGTTATATTGATACTGCCGTAATAGAAATATGGAAAAATAACATGATAAGACTTCTAGTGCAGGCAATACTTCTAGCAGGCGCCATTCTTCTTATTATCCGATGGCTAATATATCAACCGATATTTAATCTAGTCCAAGCTATGAGAAATGCAAGAAGCGGTCTGGAAAACGGCAAAACAAAACTCGGAAATCATTTTTTCTTTCAACCTCTTATAAATGAGGTTACAAATATCAGTAAAAGTTTGACAGAAGCCCGCACTATCGCAAGCCAGGAGGCAAGGCTTCGCATCCAGAAGCTTGATTCTCCCTGGACCAGCCAAAGGCTTAAGGAGTTTACAAAAGATGTGTTAAAAGGCAGGAATATTGTTGTTGTTTCAAATCGCGAACCCTATATGCATGAAAAACACGGTGGAAGAATTACCTACCTTCAACCAGCAAGCGGAATGGTAACAGCAATAGAACCGATAATGAGAGCCTGTGAAGGGTTATGGATTGCTCATGGATCCGGTAACGCGGACAAATTGGTTGTTGATAAAGATGATAAAGTTAATGTGCCGCCTGACGAGCCAAAATACACCCTTAAAAGAGTTTGGCTAACTAAAGAGGAGGAGAAAGGTTACTATGAAGGTTTTTCCAATGAAGGAATTTGGCCGCTTTGCCACACGGCACACACCCGCCCTGTTTTTAGAAAGGAAGACTGGGAAGAATACCAAAAAGTCAACGGTAAATTTGCACAAACCGTATTGAAAGAAATAAAAAATATGCACAAACCTATTGTTTTAATTCAGGATTATCATTTTGCTCTTCTTCCCCGCATGATCAAAAACGCCCGTCCTGATGCAATGGTTGGAATTTTCTGGCATATCCCCTGGCCGCACGCGGAGGGATTTAAAATTTGCCCTTGGAGAAAAGAAATTTTAGATGGAATGCTTGGAGCTGATTTAATAGGATTTCATACTCAACTCCACTGCAATAATTTTATAGATACTGTGGGGCATGAACTTGAAGCGCTGATTGATCTGGAAACATTTGCAGTTCAAAAGGGTGGACATGTTTCTTACATAAAACCCTTTCCGATAAGTATTCCGTTTCTGGAAGAAACATCTTCTTTAACAGATGACGATTTTGATAAAAAAGAATTTTTAAAAGACATGGGTATTTCTTCCGAGTTTGTTGGCGTTGGAGTCGACAGACTGGATTATACAAAAGGGATTCCCGAAAGACTTTTGGGAATTGAATATTTTCTTGATCAGTATCCGCAATATAAAGAAAAGTTTACTTTTATTCAAATTGCCGCACCCAGTAGAACCAGCATTTCTGAATATTCCCAGTTTGGAGAAAAAGTTGAAAAAGAAGTGGAAAGAATCAATAATAAATTTAAAATAAAACATTGGAAGCCAATACTTTATATAAAAAAACACCATACTCACGAAGAAATTACTAAACTTTATAAAGCAGCCGACGTTTGCCTTGTGACATCTCTTCATGACGGAATGAACCTGGTTGCAAAAGAATTTATTATGGCCCGCTCTGACGAAAACGGAGTTTTGATTCTTTCCCAATTTGCCGGAGCCTCGGGAGAATTAAAAGATGCAATAATTGTAAATCCATATAATACCGAACAGGTAGGAGAAGCAGTAAGACAAAGCCTGGAAATGATGCAAAGTGAAAAAATGAAACGCATGAAAAAACTGCGTGATATTGTCAAAAACTATAATGTGTACCGTTGGTCTGCAGACCTTTTGAAAGAGATGGTAAATTTGGAATGATTTACCTTTGGAAAGACACTGAAAAGATTGACCAGCTGTTAAAAAGTTTTGCAAAGATTGCTTTGTTTCTGGACTTTGACGGAACCATTGCGCCAATTTCCCCAACTCCTAACTCAACAACATTTTCCGCGAAGATGAAAAATCTGCTTTTAACACTTGGTAAAAATCCCAAGATTGTTGTTGGAATCATAAGTGGAAGAAGTTTATCTGATCTTAAAAGCAAGATTGGGATACCGGATTTATTATACGCAGGGAATCACGGACAAGAATGGGAACTTCACGGCGTATATCACCATATGAGGATTTCTAAAGAAACCTCAAGTGCATTTGCTTCACTTAAAAAATCCCTTCGCAATCTTATAAAAGATTTTCAAGGTGCGGCTATAGAAGACAAGGGTTACACAATTGCCTTGCATTATAGAATGGTAAAGGGGGAAGAGATAAGACAACTGATTGAAAAATTTATTCAACTTACCAATCCTTATATTCTGGCTAAAGAAATAAGAGTTATGAAAAATAAAAAAGTACTTGAAGTTTTACCAAACACTCATCTTACAAAAGGCCATATTGCAAAATACTTTCTTACCCATATAACCAGCCACAAAAAAGCGAGTAAGCTTTTGCCCATATATATTGGCGACGATATTACGGATGAAGATGCATTTAACTTACTTTTTAAGGGTATCACAATTAAGGTTGGTTTTGGAACCGCATCCTCGGCCAGGTATTTTCTTGAAGATACAAAAGATGTTGAAAAATTTTTATCGTATCTTTCAAAAATCAAACCTGAATATGGCAATAACTCAGACTTATCTTCTAGGGCTACATATCTGATCGGAGCAAAATAAAGCTATCTTTTTTTTGCTAACTTTTTTATAATTCCATAAATTATAATGCCTATGCAAAAATTAATCACTAGCTATAATTTTGAAAATTAGAGGATATAAACTATCTATATGTTAATGGCTTCTCCAGAAGAACAGGGGTAAGGTATACTCTATGTTTTTTAGAATCTATTTGTGCAATTGTCATAGTAACTTTCTGTCCAACTTCAAACTTTACAGTTGGAGGAATTTTTTCCTTACGCAGAAAACCTTCCACTTGCTCATTATCCTCACCTAAATCAATAATTATGCCGGAATCTGTTATTCTAGCAACAACTCCGTTTACTTTTTGGTCAACTTTATATCCCTTAAGAAGTTCTTCATAAGGATCTGCTGTTAGTTTTTTAATAGATAACTCAATCCTCTTTGATGAAGTATCTACGTCTAGAACAATTGCTTCTAATGCTTGTCCAACTGAAAACATTCCGGATAAATCATTCACCCTTCCCCATGCAACTTCACTTATGTGAATAAATCCATCCAGGAAAGCTTCTTCTTTTTCTTGTCCCGAGCCTGCCGAAGGATTCTTTACCGGAATAGATACAAATATACCAAAAGGTGTAATATGAGATACTATTGCATCAACACTTTTGCCAACTTTTACTATTTTTGCAAGAGCATCAAAATCTTCCTGTCCGAATACTGTTTTTTGTGAAACAATAAGCTTTCTTGTTTCTCTGTTTTGTTCGGCAATCATGACAGAAAGAGTTTGTCCAACCAAATCATGGGTATCTTGTTTAAATGAGACGTGGGAATTTGGCAAGAAACCGTCCAAACCCTGCTGTGTTTGGATAAGATATCCACCTTTTGTAATTCCTTTTATTGCAACCTCAATTTTTTCATGATTTTTTTGAATATCCGCAAGTATTTCCCACATTTTTTCATCAATAAAGCGTCTGAGGGATACAACTGTGTTGCCGTTATCCGATTCGGGGTTAAGAACCTGAGCTTCGACCTTATCGCCAAGCTTAAGCATAGACATAAGCGCACGCACCAAATGCTTCTCTTTTTCCAAGACTACAGCTTCGGTTTTAGTACCAATATCTAAAAGAATTTCACTTCTGGTCAGCTTTGTCACCACTCCACTCACCTTGTCCCCTTTATGGACTGTGACAAACGAAGATTTTTGTTTGGCCATAAGTTCGGCCATCGAGGAAGCCTTCGAAGACCCTGAGCTTGCCGAATGGAAGCCAGCAGGCGAAGATTGAGCCTTATTTGAAGATGATGCCATGGTTAATTAATCTACCTTTCATATATGATTTTTCTAGTATACCATCTTCCGGTAATTGCTGCAAACATTGTTTATTTAATATCCTTGTCCCATATTTTTGCCTGTTTTTATATTACGGGTTAAAAACCCTAATATATCATTACTTAATATAGTATTATACTATTAGCCTATTTATAAATCCTAATTTTAGCAGATAATTAAAACACCTGAAATCGTAATTGAAATGCTTAATTGTTTGGAATATGGAATTTTATAATAAAATACCATCCAGCTTTAAAAAATAATAAAGCTGAGAGTATTTAGCAATTTTGGAGCTAATTTTTTGAAGAGTTTGAGGCGTTTTTGTAATACTTTTATTAAAGCCCCTTTAAGTTGCTGTTGAAATATTTTACTCTTAAGCAGTTATACCACTCATACTTGATTTTGCAAAAGTAGATAAGGTCAAAATCAAGTAGTCGGGTATTCTACACTATTTTCAAACCTGAGTTAGATGAGTATAGAGTAAAAAATAGTAATAGTAAGAGTTAGTGTTTTAAGGACTGTTGTTCATAGCGCTCCTTTCTTGCCCCGATTGAATTTTGGCTAAAGTTTGAGGATTTCTTTCTTATTGATAAATTCTTAGAAAGAATCTCTTGCTCCGCTATAAAAACAAAGGGACTGCAAAATTGGATAAAGATTTGGCTTTTTTAAATAAAGAAGAACCTTTCGCCCATTAAAGGCAGAAGAACGGATTTGAGACACTTTTCCAGGATTTCTCATACCACTAATACCGTAACATTCTCGTGAAAAGTTGTCAATGCCAAAATTTACACAGAAATTGATATACTTTGATTATATTTTGATCTAGATTTAATCTATTTTTGGAGAAAGTGAAAACCAGATTTTTGACTAGCAGAGACTTATTTCTTTTGCTAAGGATTTTGGAAGTTTAAATTATTAAGTCTCGTCTTAACTCTGCAAATATCTCCGGATACATTGAAAGGAAAGCAATTTGCCGAGCAGTTGGAAATAATGGAGAGAACTCTTCGTCTATTATGTCTTGCAGTTGATCAAACGTTGCTCCTTGTGAAGAGAATCTTAATTTATCTTGACCAAAAGCCATACTTGTTGCTGTGATTGATTCTTCATATGCAGCTTTTAAAGCTTCTAAGCCTGAATCCTTCTTGGTTGGATGTCCTTCTGCAAATGTATCTACTGCTTCAACCAAACTTTTTGCTATCTTCCAATTACTTTGATCTTCTATGTATTGTAGTCCTGATTCTGAAGTTAATCTTGATGGTCTTTGGGGCTCTGCTGCAGCAATAGTTCTTAAATCCGACAAATTGTTTACAACGGTCGCAACTCCATTAGAGAATTCCTGCATTACTTGCAAAGAGGAAACGACCTCACGTTTACTCCCATGTATTGTAAGATTTCCTGCAAAAGGGGCTTCTACACTCAACATTCTTGGTGCAAGAAGTGGAATTGTAAATTGTTTACCTATAAGTCGTCTTGCTATTAGTGCTCCTGTTTGTCTTTCAGGCATAATAAAGGAGATATTAGCACAAATAAAAATAATTATCAAATATTATAAGACATTTGGTCACAAAAAAATCCCCTGCCGGTTGGCACGGGGATAATTTTGATTTTTGTACTCAAGTCCGGCCTTGACCTATTGTCCCGTAAGGCGGGGCCTTAGAGTATCGTAGGCGCTGAGCTGTTTCACTTCTCTGTTCGGAATGGGAAGAGGTGGTACCAACTCGCACTAAAGACCGAGCTTCAATACAAAAATAATGATGAATTATTAATTAAAAACGTTTTCCGTTTTAATCATTAATCCTTAATAATTAATAATTTTCAAAGAGCTCTGGTCCGCCGCATCTTGCTTTTCGCCTTAGTTGATTCCAACTGCGGCTCAAAAAGCGATTACTGGCGGACTGCAAGAATATCTAAAGATATTCTTTTGAAAGTAAGGAAAAGAAGGATCTTTTTATTATACATTCGCAACTTACGTTGCTCAGTATTAAGTCTTTCTACACTAATTCCGATAAATCGCAATTAGCTAGAAAGAACTTTAATCTACTCTGATGACCATTAGTACGGGTAAACTTAACTCTTTGCAGAGCTTCCATCGCCCGCCTATCAAACTCATGATCTGTAAGTGGTCTAAGAGATCTTATCTTGAGGGATGCTTCCCACTTAGATGCTTTCAGCGGTTATCACGTGGGAATCTAGCTACCCGGCACTGCTGGAATGATTACCAACAACCGGCACACCAGGGATTCCCCCATCCCAGTCCTCTCGTACTAGGGACGGCTCCTCTCAAATCTCGACGGTAATGCAGGATAGAGACCGAACTGGCTTACGCCGTTCTGAACCCAGCTCGCGTACCCTTTTAACTGGCGAACAGCCAGACCCTTGGGACCTTCTCCAGCCCCAGGATAGGATGAGCCGACATCGCGTGTCTTCTCTTATTACTAAAAGCGCTGACTATACCTTCAACCTTTGCTTTGCAAAGGAAATCCCAAGTTTCAAATCTCAAATCCCAAAAATTTCTTCTTGTGATTTGGTCATTGTGATTTGTGATTTTCTTTCGCTTAGCGAAAGGTGCTAGTTTTTTATAAAAGTTCTAAACTTGTTCTTACGAACAAAACTTCTATCTGACCTCCATGAGGCCAAGTCGATACGGGGGGGATACCATACGACACCCCCTTCCCTCGGTGTTAACCATTACTCTTTCTGCAAAGAGTATTTGGCGTTCACCGATTTTGACTAGTAAATTCTATTCCGATAGCAATTGTTCAAAATGCTATCGAGAACCAAGCTTGTGCTTTACAGCACAGGCGCCCCGATATTGTGTAAATACAAGGTGCCAAACCGCATCGTCGCTGTGGACGCTTGGATGCGATCAGCCTGTTATCCCCGGGGTAGCTTTTATCCGTTAAGCTGTGAGCCTACCACTAGGCTACACAGGATCACTAACACCGACTTTCGTCCTTGCTCGACTTGTAAGTCTCGCAATCAAGCTGGCTTTTGCGTTTGCGCTATCATCTTGATTTCCATCCAAGATTAGCCAACCTTTGTACGACTCCGTTGCATTTTAGGAGTCAATCGCCCCAGTTAAACTGCCCACCAGACACTGTCCCCTTGCCAGATTTTTATGTGGCATAAAGGTGATACTTATCTATTCCAAAGAGAGGTATTTCATATTATGTCCTAAGACTCCCTCCTATTCTAAACATATAAAATAAACTTATAAATGCCAAGCTACAGTAAAGCTCCCGGGGTCTTTTTGTCCATGCATTACTAGGCCGCATCTTCACGGCCATTTCAATTTCGCCGGGTAAAGGTTCAAGACAGTTGCTCACTCGTTCTACCTTTCGTGCGGGTCGGAACTCGCCCGACAAGGAACTTCGCTCAATATTGTTAATTGTAGATTCCTTGTAATCTACTTTCTCCGATTCGCATCGGAGTTCGGACTATATCTTGTCGCCTAAGGCGACTTCTGCGTGTAGTCTCTGAGGATTCTTAAGTTGTCGAATTTTTTCTAAACCTTCTAAAGATAAATGTTGGCGATTTGCCATCAATAAAATAACTTCACAAAATATTGTAAAATCATTTTTCTTAGAAGTTTTTAACTGATTTTCTTTAAAGAATGGAATTATTATTTCCTGTAAATCTTTAAAAGAACGTACACAAAAACGGTATATATTTTCATTATGGTTGTCATGACGCCTGTTAACAAAAATTGATCCGCACCCAAAGAAATCTTTAATTTCTTCAAGTACATGAACGCTTTTTGCACCTTGCGTTACAACAAACTCAGGCATTACCTGAAAACCGTATTTACTTGTTCTGTTTTTGAATATTGATACTGAAAAGCACCCTTCTCCATCAACAAAACCTACAATCCAGTTAGATAACTTAAGTCTTTCCTGCTGATTGTCTGCATGAGATACATTATTACTTGGCATAATCTATGTGTAGATTATACCATAGTAGTACTCAATTCACAGAGTTTCCAGCATATAGCAGAATTAGATCTAGAACACACCACTTCTAAGGCGTTGAAATTCACCATAGAACAGTTATAGTTACTGCTGCCGTTCACTAGAGCTTATGTCCTAAACTGACCTTACGGCTTCATTAGAGACATTTGACTTACTAGCACTGGGCAGGTGTCAGCCCCTATACGTTGCTTTTCAGCTTTGCAGGGACCTGTGTTTTAGATAAACAGTCGGTAAGCAAACTTTCGCTGCGACCCTGGAAATTAATCCAGGGCAAGGCATCTCCCATAGGTTACGCCTAGCTTTTGTGCCGAGTTCCTTGAACCTCCTTCTCCCGATCACCTTAGTCTTCTCGACAAGCCCACCTGTGTCGGTTATGCGGTACGGTAAAATATAGCATTGATCTCGCCTTACGGCGGAACATAATGAAGCGTTTCTCGGAAGCTGAAATCTGTTAACTTGTCCACGATTTCTCGTGGACTCCCCCACAGCTTAAATAAACAAAATGACGGATTTTCCAATCATCTCTTCCTTACTGCTTAGACACTCTTGCGAATGTATAACATATCCACCTTCGAAACTCCCTTATAAATACTACACTTTGTAGTCGAATTTTAACGACTTATCCATCGGGCTACCCCCCAATTAAACGAGGGACACCCTTAGGGCCGACTAACCCTGCGCTGAATTACATTGCGCAGGAAACCTTGGGCATACGGTGCGGGGGCTTCTCACCCCCGTCTCGCTACTCATACCGGCATTCTCACTTGTAAACGCTCCATGGTATTTCACAACACCACTTCACTGCATTTACAACGCTCCCCTACCAATCTCGCGTGCTACGCGAGAATGACAAATAAATACCAATATCAAATAATCAAATTCCCAATTCGTATTGGAAATTTGACATTTGATATTTGGAATTTGACATTCTTGTGTAACACACAAGAGTTTCTGTCTTCGGCAAAAGGCTTATCCTCCGGAATTTCCGGCGCCATCTACCATCCGCCAGTGCGCTGTTACGCGTTCTTTAAAAGATGGCTGCTTCTAAGCCAACTTCCTGGGTGTCTGTGGTAAATGACTTCCTTGTAAACTTAGCCTTTATTTAGAGGCCTTAGACGAGAATCTGGGTTGTTTCCCTTTCGACACATCGGCTTAGCCCGACATGACTGACTACTTAACAAAAACTCTTTGTATTCGGAGTTTGATTGGTTGCTATCTCTTGCGAAACAGTTAACCATTCAGTGCTCTACCCCAAAGAGCATAATTTAAGCGCTGTACCAAGATACATTTCGGGGAGAACCAGCTATCTCCAAGTTCGTTTGGCATGTTGCCCCTAACCTCAAGTCATCCCAAAACATTGCTGCGTTCACGGGTTCGGGCCTCCTGCTACCTTTCGGAAACATTCACCCTGCTCAAGGTTAGCTCACCTGGTTTCGGGTCTAATCCATACTCTTAATCGGCCAATTAGGCCACGCTTTCACTTCGCCTTCGTGATTGAATCACTTAGACTAACAGAGTACAGAATAACTCACCGGTTCATTCTTCAATAGGCACGACGTCACTCGCCTGCAAGGCGAGAATGTCAAATAATACCAATATCAAATTACCAATATCCAATGAATTTTTCGTTCATTTGACATTTGATATTTGAAATTGGACATTTGATATTCTTGTCCTACAGACAAGCTTCGTCTGCTTGACAGCCGACAATTTCAGTTCTATTTCATCCCCCTTCCGGGGTGCTTTTCACCTTTCCCTCGCGGTACTAGTTCACTATCGGTAGATTTTGGTATTTAGCCTTGGGGTGTGGACACTCCAGATTCCCACAGAGTTTCATCGTGCTCCATGGTACTTAGGAACAAAGTATCGGTATTTTTGATTTCGCGTACGTGCCTTTCACATTCTATGGGGAACCATTCCGGGTTCTTCTGCTATCAAAAATACATCGAATATTCTCTGCCCTGCAACCCTGCAGTAAACTGCAGTTTAGGCTGTTCCGCTTTCGCTCGCCGCTACTGACGGAATCTCATATGATTTATTTTCCTGGGGCTACTTAGATGTTTCAGTTGGCCCCGTGCCCTTCCCAACGCTATACAATCCGCACGCTGTCCATAAACTTTTTTTACGCGTTGGAATAAACCAATACTACCAATAAACAAATATTACCAATCAATAAGATAATGATAAATAAATTATTCTGCATTTTACTTATTTTGCATTGATTGGGTTATTGCTTTATTGGGTTATTTGCTTATTCTTTAAGTTTAAGAACAATGTGCGAACTGTTTTTACGTAGGGATCTCCAAAAAATTGGAGGGATTTCTCCATTCGGAAACCATCGGATCAAGAGTTGATGACACTTCCCCGATGAGTATCGCCGTCGTCTGCGTCCTTCTTCGGCCAAAATCTCCTAGGCATCCATTATCGGCATTATGAGTAGATTAATTTTAAAAACCAATATTGCTCCGCTTGCGCGGAACATGCATTGGATTAAAAAGACCTTCTTCTCCTCACTTTTCAAAGAACATCTACTGTTTTGTATAGCGTTGAATGTCGGCAGATGGAAAATCCAAATTGCAATACACTATTTGCTATACCCAACTTTATGATCTTATGCAGACCCCCCAACGGAAGACTACACAAGAGCATAAATGTACAATGTAGAATGTAAAATTAAGAATTTCTCTGTAATTAATTCTCAATTGTAAATTATAAATTGTAAATTT
>JANWIQ010000027.1 GCA_025449795.1 Minisyncoccota bacterium | reverse complement strand
GGAAGCATTTCTTCCAAATTACTTATTTTTTTGTCGGTAATAAGAATGTAGGGGTCGTCAACTTCTGCTTCCATTCTGTCTGGATTGGTAACAAAATATGCAGAGGCGTATCCTTTATCAAATTCCATTCCTTCTTTGTAATCAATCGACATTTCAAGACCGCGTCCTTCTTCTACTGTCACAACGCCATCTTTTCCAACTTTCGTAAGTGCTTCTGCAATAAGTCCGCCGATTTGCTCATTTTGTGCAGAAATGGTTGCGACTTTTGCAACATCGCCTGTCTTTACCGGTGTTGCCATTTTTTTAATTTCTGCAACCACCGCATCAACTGCTTTCTCCAGACCCTTTTGCATAATCATTGGGTTAGCCCCTGCAGTCACATTTTTAAATCCAACCGTGATAATAGCTTGGGCAAGCGCAGTTGCTGTGGTGGTACCATCTCCGGCAACGTCATTGGTTTTACTTGCTGCTTCTTTTACCATTTGTGCGCCCATATTCTCAAATGGATCAGCAAGTTCTATTTCTTTTGCTACACTTACGCCATCATGAAGTACCGTTGGGCCACCCCATTTTTTATCGATAGCAACATTTCTGCCTTTAGGACCAAGGGTGGTTACCACTGCTTTAGCGAGCTTATTAACGCCTTCAATTAATTTTTGTTGCGCATCTGCACCGTATATAATTTGTTTTGCCATAATTTCCTTTCAGTCAAGTTATAAGTTTACAATGAAAAATTAAAAATAAATGTACCTCTTTTTAATTAATTTACTATCCCAAGTATATCTTCCTGGGATACTAACACCATGTCTTTTCCCTCTACTTTTACCTCATTGCCACCCCATTTTTTGTACATTACTGTGTCTCCTGTTTTTACTACCATTGGATGCAGGTCGCCTTTTGGACCCATTTTTCCTTTTCCCACTGCAATTACTTTTCCTGTTTGCGGTTTTTCTTTGGCAGTGTCTGGCAAAATAATGCCGCTTGCTGTTTTTTCTTCTGCTTCTAGTGGCTCAATGAGCACATTATCAAAAAGTGGTGTTACCTTCATATTTGGATATAAAAACCCTTCGGCAGTTCAGGGCATATGTCACTCTTAGCGAGTGACTGCTAAATTTATACTATATCCACCCCGGGCTTGTCAAGGGGTGGATATTGTTATAGCATAAATGAGGACTACATTTATGAAAAAGTTTTTTCTAATTGGCATTATTGTTACCATTCTTATTGCTGTTCCTCTGACGGTGTATATTCTCACTAGCCAACAAACAAGTACTCGGTCTGGTGCTGCACCTTCCACACTTTTGGCATTTACTATTCCAACAGACCCAGCTGTTGTGGGTACGCCTGTTGCTATTCCTATTACTGTAGATCCTAGCGGAGGGGGGAGTACTCCCAATCAAGTTTCTTTTGTAAAGGTTGTGGTGCAATATGATGGGACAAAACTACAAGCAGCCAGCAGTTATTTTGTGCAAGACCCAAAGCTTAGCGTACTTGAGGGACCAACAAATACGTGTGATAGCAACAACAACTGCACAATTTCTGCAACACTTTCTACCGGAGCAGATCCAAATAGCGCAATTACTTCTCAGGCAACTGTCGCAACCCTTAATTTTACTCCCCTTGCTGCAACCGATACCAATACTCCAACAAAGCTTACCTTTGCTTCCGGCAGCCAAGCGCTATCCATTGCTTCTTCTGACAAGCCAGCGGAAAATGTTTTGGCAATAAGTAGGTTACAACCTGGGTCACTTACTATTGTTGCCGCAACAACTACCCAAACTCCTACCACCTCTCCAAGTGATACGACAGCACCAACGCAAAGCGAGAGCAACACGTCAGGAAGTAGTGGAGGGATAGGCGCTTCCTGCACTTCCTTAAGCGCAGACAACACCTCTACCGCAAGTGCTCCTTTTACCGTGTTATTTACCGTTACCGGAGGCAGTACCACAGGAAGTATTGCAAAAGTATCATTTAACTTTGGCGATGGCGCTGTCCAGGATGTCACAACAGGCGGAGGGGTCGGAACAAATGCGATAAGCGTACAACAGTCCCATATCTATAGCAGTACCGGAACATTTACCGCAAACGCCGTCCTTACCGACGATCAAGGAAATACCACCACGCCATCAACGTGTTCACAAACAATTACCGTTGGCACTACCGCAACCAATACCCCAACGCCAAACTTTGCAACCGGAACACCTTCCTCTACCACTCTTCCTTCAACAGGACCGGGAAATACTATCCTCGGAATTGGCGCAGTAGGTTTTGCAATAACAGTAATTGGCGCCCTCTTTGCCTTTGGTATATAGACTATTCCGAACTCACCATGTGAAAAAGTGCTTCTTGAGGAATTTCCACTTTTGAAATACTACTCATTTTTGCTTTTCCTTTTTTCTGCGCTTCTAGCAATTTATCTTTTCTTGTCCTATCTCCCCCACTCATTTTTGCCAATACATCTTTTCTGAAAGGAGGAATTTCATCTCGTGAAAGTACCCGCGCGCCGACATAACACTGGATAACTTGTTTTACCTGCTGGCGCGGCAGTATGTCTTTTAATTTTCCTGTTTTGTCACGCGCCACATATTCTGCTTCGTCCGTATACGCAAATTCAGAGAGCACGTCAATTGGCGTATCATTAATTCGTATCTCCAAATTCACCAACTCTGCCGGTTGATAATCGGTTAATGCATAATCCAGACTTGCAAATCCCGATGAAACACTCTTTAAGTCACTGGACAATCCTTTTAAAAACATTGCATACGGCATATCGTATTCCAAAATAACCGTATCTTCCTGATACTCCATATGCGTCATGGCCCCACGCTTTTTTTGACACACGGTCATCACACCCCCAATGTATTCTTTTGGTACATGAATAGTAAGATGCATATACGGCTCTAAGTATCCTGTCTCTGTATTCCCTTCGTACAATACATGGGGGAGCGTAAAAAGTGGTGCTAAATGAAATTCTTGTTTAAGGCGCTGACGAAAGATATCTGCGTGCAAGAGTCCTAAAAATCCTATACGAAATCCGCTTCCCAAAAATGCAGAATATTCTTCGGAAAAAGAAAGTGATGCATCAATCAGAGATAATTTTCCAATTGCTTCTTTTAGTGCCACCAATTCGTCTGTTGATTTGGGATATACACCAAAAAATACCATGGGTTGGGGCGTCGTATAGCCGGGAAAAGGTTCTATGCTTTCTTTCCCTTGTCTAAAAATGGTATCTCCTACCCGGCATAATCGAATATCTTTAATACCGGTCACGATATAGCCAATTTCTCCTGCAGCAAGCATTCCCGATGACACCAGACTGGGGGTAAAATACCCCACATCAATTGCATTGGATTTGGTCTTGGTTTGGAAAAGCTGTACAGGAGTATTGGTGGTAATCGATCCATCCAATACGCGAACAAATGCCACGACACCTCGATGCTCGTCATAGACCGCATCAAAAATAAGCGCCCTGAATGATGCATCTTCCCTGCCATGTGGCGGGGGAATTTTCTCAATGACTGCTTGCAAAAGGATTGGCACATTTTCTCCTGTCTTGGCAGAAATATAAAATATCTCAGAGGAAACAAACCCCAATGCCTCAAGCTGTTTTACTACTTTTTCGGTATGTGCTAGTGGTGCGTCAATTTTATTTATGGCGGGAATAATAACCAATCCTTCTTTTCTTGCAGTCTTTAAGTGCGCAACAGTCTGCGCTTGTACACCTTTGGTTGCATCCACCAGTAAAATTACTCCTTCACACGCAGCCAGTGTACGAGAAACTTCATAGGAAAAATCTACATGGCCCGGAGTATCTATCAAGTTCAACTGGTATGTTGAGCTTGCGATTTCCAAACTATTTTGAGTATTTGTATTTGAAATTTGGAATTTATTTGTATCTTGGGTTTTGGTACTTGGATATTGCCACTGCATCCTTACTGGGGCAAGCTTTATCGTAATGCCTCGTTCGCGAGAAATAGGATTTTGGTCAAGAAATTGTTCCTTCTCATCCAATTTTTCTTTACGGATGGTGCCGGTAATTTCCAAAAATCTGTCAGACAAGGTCGACTTCCCATGGTCCACATGGGCAATAATGGCAAAATTCCTAATAAATTTTTGTTGCATCAATGCATTTTACCAGAACTGAAGCTAACAAGAAAGCTTAAGAGGGCTTGAGAGAAGCATTTTCTATTACTTCCTCTGACGTATCCAAAATCTCACGCCAATCACCGATACGCTTAAAAAGGAGTAAAAATGTACGCGCTTCTTTCACATCCAAAAACCATGTGAGAAATACATAAATACTAAGTCCTGCAAGACTGGAAATGCCCGTTAACATAAGTAAATTAATTGTTTTGGTGGTATCAAAAACCAATTGGTCCAAAAGCTTGATGGGAATATACAGGGCAAAAGCAGTACAAACAGAGGCAAAAGTAATTTTTGTCATTCCCGAAAAAAGTGTCCCCTTATGAAATCCGCCTACTTTTCTGTCTAAGAAAATAAAAAGGAGAAGAAAATTTAATACGCTTCCTATGGAATACGCCACTGCTATTGACCCCACTCCAAGATGCAACAACAAGACGCTTATTGCGCCAATTGCAATCATGATACCTGTCGTAAGACCACCGATAACAAGCGGCGTTCTGGTATCGTGGAGTGCATAGAATCCACGGGATACCAAATACACAAGCGCTTGGGCAAAAAGGGAAATAGCAAAAAACGCTAATGTGCGTCCGGTAAGCACAGTTGCGGGCCAGTCAAAGAGAGATGCTCCATAAATAAGTCTTACCACTGGGATGCGAAGAACAATGAGCAATACTGACACCGGCAAAATAAGATAGAGCATCTGGAAAAAGCTGCTTAAAAAGGTTGTTTTAAATGATTCAATTTTATCTTTTTCCCTTGACAAGACAGGGAAAGCGGCTTGTGCTATTGTCTGGCCAAAAAGTCCTACCGGCGCAAAAGCAAGCGTTTGGGCATAGTCCAAAATAACATAACTTCTTCCCGGATCCTGTAAAAAAGATACCAAGGTAACGGTAATGAGGGTGCTTGCCTGAAAAATAGCTAAAGAAATAGTTCGGGGCCACATCAGATGAAAA
The DNA here is from genome assembly GCA_025449795.1 of Minisyncoccota bacterium. GTDB lineage: Bacteria > Patescibacteriota > Microgenomatia > Levybacterales > UBA12049 > JANWIQ01. The sequence continues at coordinate 15,344 of JANWIQ010000027.1, read as the reverse complement.
ACTTCTTTAATACCTGCGTTATTCCATATTTCGGAAAAATGAAAACGAAATCCCACTCGCCTCACCAGAGGAATTTGTAATAAGGCAAAGAGTAATGAGCCTATGATAACGCCATATGCCGGTGCATAAATTCCTACAAAAGGCCAAAGCGTTAAGAGCCCAATAATAATACCCAAGTTATACATCGCCGATGCAACACCTGGAATAAGAAAATGGTTATATGACTGCAAAATTGCAGAAAAAAAGCTTCCAACAATAAATAACATTTCCCCAACCAATAATATCCGCATTAAATTCCCCATAAGCCCATTTTGGGAAGGAGAAAATCCCGGGGCAACAAGATGGGTAAAAAAAGGAGCAAAAATAAAAAGGATAAGAGAAATGATAAAAAAAACAATCATCCCTAGCGCAAGAAGCGTGGTGGCAAATTGATATCCATCGTCCTTTTTGTCTTTGACCAAATAATCGGAAAAAACAGGAATAAATGCCGAAGAAAGCGCGCCTGCAATAATAATCTGAAAAAGCGTATCCGGTAAGCGGGATGATGCAAGATATACTCCAAGTGTATTGGAAGCGCCAAAAATTCCTACCAAAAGGCGTTGCCTTACCAGGCCCAATACCTGAGAAAAGATAACAGTCGCCATAATAATAAATGCTGCGGAAAGGATGTTGGTTTGTTGTCGGACTAAAAGGGAGAGACTTTTTTGGAGCAGGGTTTTTGTTGTCATATTTTTAGTTATTCGTTCACTGTGAACAATAGCATGAAATGCTATTCTCTTGGTTGCGAATTCAAGTATAGCATGGTAAAATAGGCGTATGCCAGTAATAAAATCAGCAAAGAAAAAATTGCGACAGGACAAAAAAAGGACTATGAGAAATAGTGCTTTTGAAGAGACAATGAAAAAAAGACTCAAAGAAGCAAAAAAAGCTCCAAAAGCAGAATCAGCACGGCTTGCTACCCAAGCGGTGGATAAAGCAGTTAAGCATCACCTCCTTCACAAGAATAAGGCTGCGCGGATAAAATCCGCCCTTGCTGCATTACTTTCTGGAAAAACATCACCAAAAACTGAATCCAAAGCAAAAACAAAAACAGAGAAAAAAACTACCCTTAAGAAGTCTTTAGCGAAAAAATCCTCAAAATCTATCAATAAAACCTCTAAGAAGTAAGATGCTTCTTTGACAATTCACGCAAGAACACATAGACTAAAATGGGGGTCTTGTACCCTGGATTTATCTATGCAAAAAGCTCCAGACATTACCATCAATCTTGCAAAGCACAGCCAAGGAGATTTTCTCGAACGATTTATTGGTTTTGCCTTAACGGTTGGGCGATTTCTTATTATCTGTACGGAGATTATTGCCCTGGGTGCTTTTATTTACCGATTCACGCTGGATCGGATGCTCGTAGATTTGCACGACACGATTGTTCAACAACAGGCAATCGTAAAGCTCCTTCATGACAATGAAGTAGTTTTTAGAAATATCCAGACAAGACTGCATGTCGCGGCAGCACTTATCCAGCATACCAATACACTCCCCAGCTATACAACAGATGTTGCAGCATTTGCTCCATCTGATATGAATATTCATACTATTGACGTCGCGACAGATGCCATACGAATTGGTGCAACAGTACAATCCGTAGATTCCCTTACCCTCTTTATCAATAAATTAAAAGCATATGCTCCCATTGCAAGTGTGAGCATTGATAGAATTGATAACCAAACCGAAACGGCAATGATTACCGTAAGTATAACCGCCTTATTCAAACAACCAAAAGGCGTAGCAGTCGGAAATCTTCCGGCAAATGCAGGAGGTGCACTATGAAATTAACAGCAGAGAAAAGTGTATTTCAAATTCCACAAGCAGAAAAATATTTACATGCACTGCTGCCGCGTTTGCAAGAAAAGCGTGCGCAATCATTTACTACGATTATCCTCACGCTTATCACCCTTTCATTTTTTGGTATTTTTGCAATCAGTCCGACGCTTTCTACCATAGCAGATTTACAAAAACAGATTTCGGATAGTCAATTTGTAAATCAACAATTACGGCAAAAAATTATTAATTTGTCACAACTTGAAACTTCATATAAAAGTATTCAAAAAGATTTGCCTGTTATTTTTGCAGCGGTTCCTATAAATCCTGACGTGACTGTCCTGGTAGGCCAACTCCAAACCCTCGTCCAAAATTCCGGCGTTGCGCTGTTACATATCCAAACGCTTCCCGTTGATGTATCGACACATACGACTGCACAGAATAGTTCTTTTGTATTTGCCGTTGACGTATCAGGGACCTACCAACATTGCAAATCGTTTTTAGATGCCATTACCAACTTTAATCGCCTTGTCACTATCGATGCAGTTTCTTTAACAAGACCGAGTGCAACTGAAGATTTATACAATCTCAGTTTACGGGGAAACGCATATTTTTTATCACAACAATGAAACAAAAAGATATTGTATTTATTCTCATTTCCTCAACCTTTGTGGTTGCACTATGGATTACCTTTAACATACTTCATGGTGTGCTTACGTCCACTATTAATTCCAACACTACCCAAGATATTCAACAAATTAATGGGACATTCGATACAAAAACACTGCAACTTTTGAAAAAACGTCAATTGATTCTTCCGCAATCGGCAATCGCCACACAACCAACACCAACGCCAACACCAACTGTTGCGCCCATCACACCCGTCTTGCCATTACAATCTGTCACTATTCCTGTTGCATCAGATGGAGGGACAACCCAATGATGCTCTGGCAGAAAAAAATTCCGACATTACTCGCTGTCCTATTGCTCCTTATTGGCGTTGTGGTAACGTCGATTCTTGTCCAGGAAAAAGTTATTGTGTTTCAAAATGCAGCACCGCCAGACAACCCGCAAGATGTTCGGATAACCAACATGAGCGATACTGCTTTTACTGTCACCTATACCACAACGGCACATGTTGTTGGCACCATCACACTACAAAGTAGCAATTCCAGTCCGCAAGTGATTTTGGATGAGAGGGACCAGCAAAGCGGAATACCAAAGCCATATACCCTCCATAGTATTTCTGCAAAAAATCTTTCACCCAACACAGAATATCTATTCAAAATTACTTCAAATACTACAACCTATTTGGATGGTGACAAACTTTTTTCTCTTACAACTCCTGCAAGTATTACTACAAATCCAACAGAGCAAACACCGCTTGCTGGAAAAATACTTTTACCCGATGGGACCAAACCTGTTGAAGCATTGGTTTTTGTTACTACTGCGAATGGACAAATGCTCTCAACCCTCTTGAATTCAGCGGGACTCTATATTCTTCCGTTAAATACAATGCGGACAAAAGATTTCAGCGCACCGGTAACATTCACCTCCGACTCTACGCTGCAAATTTTGGCAACAAATGGATCACTGACTTCCCAAGTCATCACGGGTATCAATGACATAAATCCTATTGCACAAATTACCCTTTCCCAAAATTATGATTTTACCCTGCAGACAACCCCCCTTGCCAGTAATTCTGCAACGGTCAATTTTCCTGTCTTGTCTTTTACCCAAGGTAATTTACAAGCGTCACCGGAAATTATCACTCCCAAAAATAATGAAAGCTTTACCGACCAAAAACCGCAATTTCAAGGAACAGCTGCACCCAATAGTACGGTTACTATTTCTATTCACTCCACGAATGCAATTACAACGCAAGTAACATCCGACGCAAATGGAAATTGGTCATATCGTCCGAATACCCCACTCTCGCCTGGCCCTCATACCATTACCGTTACGACTCCAGACAAATATGGTATTTTGCATACCCTTACCCAAAGCTTTACTGTATATGCTGCTGGGTCTCAGGTAAACCAATCTGCAACCCCATCGGCAACATTGGCACCTACTACACCTACTGCAACCCCACCTATTCAAATAACGCCAACGATAACGCCATTGGTAGGTTCTATTTCTGCAACCCCAACCACAGCTGTTGTTATTACCACGAGGCCAACCTTACCGCCCACGGGATCTAACTCTGTTGCTATTGCCGGGGTAGCAGGCGTTGCGACAACTGCTATTGGTATACTATTATTCTTCGTAACGAGCGGAGCCACGCTATGAAAATTGCAATTATTGGCGCCGGATTTACCGGACTCTCTGCAGCCTTTGAACTTTTGAAAAAAGGCCATGAGGTGACAATACTGGAAAAAGATGCTCAACCGGGTGGGCTTGCTATTGGGTATCAGGAAAAAGGATGGGAGTGGACACTGGAATCATTTTACCATCATTGGTTTACGAACGATGCGGCAATATTGGGACTGGCAAAAGAAATTGCCTATCCAGTTATTGTGAAAAGGCCAAAAACTTCTTCACTCATTGAAAAAAAAATTTATCAACTTGATTCACCGCGTACATTATTAGCATTCCAAAAACTATCTATAGGAGAACGGCTTCGCATGGCAACCGTTTTGGCATTTTTACGATTTGACCCATTGTGGAAGCCATTAGAAAAAATAACAGCAACAAAATTTCTTTCAAAAACCATTGGCACAAAAGCATATACCATATTATGGAAACCACTCCTTGTTGGGAAATTTGGAAAATATGTCAATGAAATTTCTCTTGCATGGTTTTGGGCACGAATTGTAAAAAGAACAACTTTTCTTGCATACCCACAAGAAGGATTTCTCGCATTTGCCCAGTATTTTGCGAAAGAAATTGAGAAAAAAGGAGGCAAAATTATATATAATGCCAGTGTCGACCAAATTACTTCAATGGAAAGTCCAACGATACAATACAAAACCCCAACTGCTGCCGACCAACTACTAACTGCTGATAAAGTTATCGTTACACTACCCTCATTTGCATTGATAAAACTCGCACCAACTCTTCCGGAAGGATATAAAGAAAATCTTATGAAATTAAAAGGATTGGGTGCGGTTATGTTGGTACTACGGCTTAAAAAACAATTTTTGGAAGATGGGACATATTGGTTAAATATCTGCGACACTACTTTTCCGGTCCTTGCAATTGTAGAACATACTAATTTCATGGACCCACAACATTACAATAATGAGCATCTTGTATATCTGGGAAATTACCTTCCTCACGACCATCCATATTTTTCAAAGACTGCGGAAGAATTGATGGCTATATTTGACCCATATCTTTCTACTCTCCATCCGGGGTACAAAAAAGATATTATTGGTTTTACAAAATTTAGTGTCCCTTTTGCACAACCCATTATTCCCACAAATTACTCCAAACTGATCCCCCCATTTGATACTCCTTTAAAGGAGGTGTATCTTGCAAATATGCAGCAGGTATACCCATGGGACAGGGGAACAAATTACGCTGTGGAACTAGGACAAAAAATTTCCTCTCATATAATGAGAGGAAATTAGATTTAAGATTTAAGATTTAGGATTTAAGAGGAGTGACAAGCACGAGTTTTTTTATGAAGTTTTTACAAAAACATCTTACCTTTTTTACTATTCTTTTTTGTCTTTGTGTAAGCCTTTTTTTACGTACCTACAATCTTAATTGGGACAATGGACTTCTTTTTCATCCGGACGAACGCAACATTGCCAATGCAGTGACAAAAATTCATTTCTTTTCCCAACTAAATCCCGGATTTTTTGCCTATGGAGGTTTTTCTATCTATCTTTATCGCGCGACCGGAGACACACTGGTTACCCTTACTCACGATCCCAGTTGGGTAAGTGATTGGGGAAAAATAAATCTTATTGGGCGATTCTACTCTGCATTGTTTTCTGCATATACTATTCTTCCTTTATTTTTTATAGCAAAAAAATTATTTGGGAAAAAAACTGCATTGCTTTCCATACTTCTTTATACCTTTACTGTTACCTCTATCCAAAATGCACATTTTGCAACAACAGAAAGCAGTATTACTTTTTTTGGAGTATTACTCTGTTGGCTTTCCCTTTTGTGGTTAGAAAAACCGAATTTTCTTTTTTCTGTTTTGCTCGGAATTGTTTTTGGAATTTCAATTGCAACCAAAACCAGTGCTTTCCTTTTTATTCTTTTTCCAGCAGTTGCCGTATTACTTTTTATATTGACAAAGAGAAAACAGCAAAAAAAACTGCTTCGACTTATTCCATCTATTCTCTGTTTTCTTATAACGACTGCCCTTTTTGCTCTTCTCCTTTCACCATATTCCCTCTTCGATTACGCAGACTTTGCTGCTTCTATGCATTATGAATCGGGCGTCGCCACAGGGACACTTCCGGTTGTGTATACGCTGCAATTTAGCGGAAGTATTCCGTATCTTTTTCAAATAGAAAATTTTATTTGGCAGCTTGGACCTCTTGTAGCAATCTTTTCTGTGGTGGGCATGGTTTTTCTTATTTTGGAACCGCTCAAGAGAAAACAAACAATTCGTATGATTTTTTGGGTATTTCCCCTGGTGTATTTTCTCTATGTTGGATCTTGGCATACGAAATTTCTTCGCTACATGATGCCAGTAATTCCCTTTTTTATTACTGCCGGAAGTATGTTACTCATATCTGTGCAAAAGCGTTTTATACTATTGGGAAATACAATTATTCTCGTTACTCTTCTTACGACTATTGGCTGGGCATTTGCATTTTTTACTCTATATACGCGGCCGCAGACACGTGTTGCTGCATCGACATATATCTATCAGCATGCCAAACCAGGATCGGTTATTCTTACTGAAAGTTGGGATGATGGATTACCGGTAGCGCTAGGTACCCACAATGGGGGGGAGTATCAGGAAAAACAATTGGATATGTACCAAGCTGACGGCCCGCAAAAAATTGTATACCTTGCATCAACGCTGAGCACTGCAGATTATATTGCCATAAATAGCAGAAGGATTTATGGCACGCTTATGCGGCTTACTTCTTTGTATCCCATCACAGCTAACTACTACAAATTACTTTTTGCAGGAAAATTGGGTTATGAGAATGTTGGAACATTTTCTTCATATCCAACGCTTTTTGGAGTTACTATAAATGACGACAGCAGTGAAGAAACTTTCCAAGTCTATGACCATCCCAAAGCATTTATCTTTAAGAATGCAAAACATTTTTCCCAACAACAACTTGTTGGCATACTCAATCAAAAAAATTTATAATAACCTAATGAAATTATTTTTTAAAAAACATGACGTGCTTATTCCGGTTATTTTATTTTTTGTATGTTATACCTTTTCATTATTTCTCATACAAAAAGCATTAATCATTACAGGTAACACCCATTTTGTTTTACAGGCAGATGCTTTTCTTCATGGACATCTTAATATTTATCCTCCCTCCTGGTTGAATGATGTTGCTGTATTCCACAATACATATTTTGTGCCTTTCGGACCATTTCCTGCGGTACTACTTATGCCTTTTGTTTTTCTTATTGGCACAGGGATTTCACAACAAATAATAGGGATATGTATTGTCCCTTTGCTTTTTATTGCACTTTTTGATCTGGCAAAAAAATTGGGAATGAAAAGAGCAGATTCGCTGTGGATGGGAATTTTCTTCATTTTTAGCTCTATATTTATTTCCCTTATTGTTATTAATATCTCTGCATTTTTAGTACAAGTTGTTACCGTGTTTCTTTTAGTTTTGAGTCTTCTTGAATATTTTGGAAAAAAAAGATTCTTTCTTATAGGTACGTATTTTGGGCTTGGTATATTAACAAGAGATATTATTGTTTTTGGATCTGTTTTCTTTTTGTTAGAAATTATTTTCTCACCGCTGATAAATCACAAAATAAAAGCTATATGTCTTCTATCTATTCCTATTACGTTAAGCATACTGATTTTATTTACTTTTAACTATGTACGTTTTGGCTCAGTCATGGAAAATGGATATAATTATAATGTTTCCAATAGTCAGGATTTATTGTATGCCAAACAAAAAGGTTTTTTCTCAGTAACACATATTCCGGGTAATCTTTTTTTATTTCTCTTCAAAGGGCCGGACCCTATTAAAGAGAACCCAATAAGCTATGTGCTTCAATTTCCTTATATTAAAATAGACCCATGGGGTCTGGGACTTTTTTTTACATCACCATTATTTATCTATCTATTTTTTCTGAATTTGAAAAAAAGTTATTTGGTCTCTTCGGCTGTTACTGTTATCGTTATGCTTATACCTACGCTCACCTATTATGCCTATGGTGCTTGGCAATACGGATACCGTCATGCAGTAGATTTTTACCCGTTTTTATTTATACTACTTCTAAGTGTATTTCCAGAACGTTTACCAACAAGGGCAAAAATACTTATTTGTTATGGAATTGTTTTTAACTTCTATTTTATGTTAAGCTTGTGGGGTATTTATCCATTTTAAGTATATGAGTATCGCTGATTTTTTAACGTCATTCCAATGGTGGGGATATATTTTTGTTATTGGAGTTATTTTTTTTCCCCTCACCAGCAGATTGTTTTCTGGCTTTGCCGATAAAGGCTATCCTTTTGCAAAAATCATTGGTATGGTAGTGATAAGTTATATTGTCCTTGTCTTAGGAGTTACACATATTGCACCATTTACCCAACTCACCGTACTAATTACTACTATTTTGTGTACTGTAGCCATTACGGTAGTACTTATAAAATTTCCGCAAAAACTTATTACTTCACTTCCTCAATTTATTCTTATCTTTTTTGAAGAATGCATCTTTTTAGGCGGCATGCTTTTTTGGGCACATATACGGGCGTATCAGCCGGATATTTTTGGCCTGGAAAAGTATATGGATTTTGGATTTGTGAATTCTATCCTCAGAAGTACGTATTTCCCACCAAAAGATATGTGGTATACGCCTCTTCCAATCAATTACTATTATTTTGGGCATTTGGTAACTGCAGTTATTACCAAACTAACCGCTATTCCTTCTTTTATATCCTTTAATCTTATGCTCGCAACACTTTTTGCTTTTACGTATACGCTGTCCTTTTCTATTGTTGGTAATGTTTGGAGCAAATTCACTTCCCTTCGATACCCCAAGGGTGCTAGCTACACAGTAGCGGCGCACTCTCAGAGTAAAAATTCTCTTTTTTCTTTTGTATTTCCTGGATTTTTAGGCGGATTTTTAGTTACCATGGGGGGAAATTTACATACCATCTACACACTTTTTACGGCATACCCCAACGATAATCCTGTCCCTTTTTGGCAGTTGGCATTTGCGCCACAAAATTTTCCCAATAATTATTGGTATCCTAACGCAACGCGTTTTATTTATCATACAATTCATGAATTTCCTAGTTATTCATTTATCGTGTCGGATTTACATGGACACGTATTGGATATCCCAATGGTACTCACTACCATTGCAATACTCTTTAGTATAATTTCCAAACTCCAAATACCGAAAACCAAACAAACTCCAAATACCAAAAACCAAAACAAAAGGAATTGGAATTTAGAAATTATTTGGAACTTGGATATTGGAATTTGTGCTTTGCTAGGCTTTAGCTTAGCAGTGATGTATATGACCAATGCGTGGGATGGAATGATTTATTTCTTATTGAGTATGGTACTTTTATTTTGGAGAAATAAGCTGTTAGGGAAAAATTACAGCTCGACTATCTATCATGTTATGACTATCTTTTTCTTTTATTTGATTTTTTCTCTTCCTTTTTCCTTGTTTTTCAATCCTGCAGCATTGGTAGGGGGTATAGGCCTTATTTGCTCTCCGCAATTTCTTATCAACATAGGTAAAATTGGCCCTTTTGTCTTTGAACCAAATCATTGCATGCATTCGCCTGTATGGCAACTACTTATTCTGTATGGATTTTTTCTCTTCTGGTTATTTTCTTTTGTTTTTATTCTACGAAGAGAAAGAAAGCAACTTACCAACTCGGACATTTTTGTCATTTCTCTTTCGGCAATAGCACTCTTTCTTATTATTATTCCGGAATTTTTCTATCTTCGGGATATTTATTCCACTTATTTCCGGGCAAATACTATGTTTAAGCTTGTCTACCAAGCATTCATTTTATTTTCTCTTGCAACTACGTACATGATCTTTCGATGTATACATTTCTTTTTATTTTCAGGATTACCCTTGTGGAAAAAACTGGCATTATTTCCGTATCTTTTTGTCGGAGTCACCTTCCTCACATTAGTAAGTATTTATTCCTATTTCGGCATTGCTTCCTATTATGGCAATCTCACGCTTTACAAAGGGCTCACTGGCACGGCATATCTTGCCAAATCGTATCCTTCCGATGCTGCAGCAATCGCATGGATAAATAGGAATGTTGTTGGACAACCGGTAATTCTTGAAGCACAAGGTGATTCATATACAGAGTATGCTCGGGTATCTGCAAACACTGGTTTACCAACCATACTGGGATGGCCGGTGCATGAATGGCTGTGGCGCGGTACCTATGATATCGTCCCGCCAAGAAGCAATGATATTCAAATGATGTATACGACTACCGATCCCACTGGCTTCCTTTCATTAGCAAAAAAATATGCTATTAGGTATGTGTTTGTGGGACAACTGGAAAAACAAAAATATCCAACACTCAATGAGGCAAAATTTCAAAAAATAGGAAAAGCAGTATTTCGTAATGGGGGAACCACTATTTATCGAGTGTCTTTTTGATGAGAGCTACCGAGTCTTTCACGGCTTTAAAATTATATCGGTACAATATTCTTCGAAAAAGAGAACGATTTATTTCCAGAACAAGCTGTCCTTGATATTTTTTCTTTACCAAATACGAGAAGAATGGCTCTGCATGAAAATCTCCCTCTAAAAGAGACAGGTGATGTTTATCTTTTGAAAAACTACTTACATGGATAACACCAATTGATGGCAAAAGACGTTGAAAAATTGGTAGTTTTTGCGGATCAGAAAATTCTGCATGGCTCACATCATAGGTAAGCAAGAATCCATATGTATCTGCAGTCGCTTTCATTTTTTCTAGATGATGCTGCATATGTGCGGGTGTATTGTCATGTAATTTCTCATAGACAATATCTTTTGGCATATTTTCAATAAGGATAGTCACGTCCCATTTATCCTTAATGAAGGCTAACTTTTCAAAATATTTTTGCATTGCGTGACTTTCAAAAGATCGAAATGCAAGAGGATGAAAAACGATATTTTTTACTCCTAATCTTTTGGCAACCTGTAAAAAATCTTCATCAAAGTACAACCCTATTCCAGACCATGGCGGTTGGTGCAACGACCCAATGGGCAAATCATATTTTTCCGAAAGATAACTTAAGCGCGCATACTCAAATCGTGATTTTGCCCCCACCACCAACTCCAATCCTTCTACCCCTGCTTCTTTAAATTGTTTAAAAAATGTTTCTGTCTGAGCAAAAAGAGGAAAATCGGTAACTGATGCATGTATTTTCATACTTATTGTGTGTTGGCTGTTGTTATAACAGAAGGTTTTGCACCAACCGTGCAATTTCCTTTTGTAAGTTCACAAATAACATATTGCTGAATTTCTCCAAAATTTCCATTTCCTGTACGCGGGATTAGTGTTGCTGCAAAAGCATAGTCTGCGGTAACAGGAGCATTTTCCAATAGTCCATATCGTCCTGTCGTATAGTCACCATAATCAATAACAGCGGAAACAATTTTGGCGGCCTTAAGCTGCACAACTTTATCGATAAAAACACCCAATTCTGCATCTGTTACATCTGTGTCTATACTGCTTCTCATAATGTCATACAGGCCAAAGAGTTTTCCAGGATTAAGGAAAGCAGAGCTAATCAACTTACCACGTACTGCTTCTATCACCAGCTGTTGTCTTGCCGATCGGGCAAAATCACTTCCCTCAATGCCGACTGCATGTCTGGACCGCACAAACTCTAGCGCTGTTTCTCCATACATATGCTGTGAACCTGGATCAAAATGAACATGTTTAAATCTACAAGGGAAAAAAGTAAACGTATCCATGTCCGGGGTAAGAGAAGCAGATTCTGATGCATTAAAGGTCTGCAATTCTTGCGGCGTATGCCCACAGGTGTCATCTTCTTTTCCGGAAATGGGATAATTAAAATCATCTAAGGTGCGTACAACCGTAACATCTACTCCTCCTATTTGATTTATCGCATCGACAAAACCTTGAAAATCTAGGCGAATGGCATAATGGATGGGTTGCCCGACCACCTCTTGGGCAACAGCTTTTGCATAGAGTAATCCTTTGTGCTGATTATTTGCCTCTCCAATCGAGTATGCCTCATTAATTTTCTTTACTCCCGTATCTGCAGTGAGATTGGGAATCCATAAATCCCGAGGTACGGAAATAAGGGTAATGGAATTTTTTTTCCAATTAATACTTGCAAAAATAATCGTATCAGTAAGATTGGGACCATCGTGTGTACCGCCCCCAATACCTAAAAGAAGAATATTAGTCCTACCATTAGTTTCTTGCAAGGTTGTCCCGGGATGAAAAACTACCCGGGCTGCCGTGGGCAAAAAGCTTCCAAGAGCTAATACTATTTTTAACAACACAAAAAGCAGTAAAATACTGCACACAAAAACAAAAAATTTTTTTCGAACTGGATGTCGTCTAGGCATGATGTATAATTTCGGCAAATGTACTCGATGAAAGGCTCGCACCCCCAACGAGCACTCCATGTATTGAGGGCAAACTTGTGTATTGGTTTACGTTTTCTGGCGTAATACTTCCACCATAGAGTACATATACTACACTATTCTTTTGCTTAATAAAACTCGCCACAGCTTCAACTGCTGCAGGATCTTCGGGAGATCCTGAGCCTATTGCTGTAATTGGCTCATAGGCTACTATTTGTACGCCTTGGGGAATCTTTTCGCCTTTTTCTGAAATACAATAGACCGGGGTGATGCCGCAGGAAAGTGCAAGTGCAACTTTTTTTGCCAGCTCTTCTGTATTCTCATGAAAATAATTTCTTCTTTCTGAATGGCCAATAATTGCGTACGTTGCAAATTCATGCAGCAATTTCCCTGACACTGCGCCGGTGTATGACCCTTCAGGAAAAGGAGAAATGTCCTGGGATCCAACCGCAAGATTTTCATGATGCTGCATGAAATAATGGGAAACTGCAGGAAGCAACGGAAAAGGAGGGCATACAATAACTATTGTATCTTCTCTCAACAGGGAGCTGTGAACGGTAAATTCTTCGAGCCACTCTTGAGTTTCTTTTCCTGTTTTATTTGATTTCCAATTAGCGATAATGAACTGTTTTTTCATGTGGTAGAATGAGTATACTCTATGACTGATGCGCTCTACAACTCTTTAAATCCGCAGCAGAAAAAAGCCGTTTTCGCAACGGATGGACCCATGATTATCTTGGCTGGCGCAGGCAGCGGAAAAACACGCGTCCTCACCCTAAAAGCACTTTTCCTTATTGAAGAAAAATATGTGTCCCCAGACAATATTTTGGCAATCACCTTTACCAATAAAGCAGCACAAGAGATGAAAACAAGAATAGATACGCTCTTAGCAGATGCCAAGTACAAACTTCGACCAACTGTTTCGACCTTCCATGCATTGTGTGCACGCATTTTACGACGGGAAGGACATCTCGTAGGACTCTCTGCATCTTTTGCTATTTATGACAGCCTGGACCAATTGGATTTGCTCAAAGAAGCAATGAAAGAACTGGGACTGGACCCAAAAGAATACAAACCCGCCGCAATTCATGCAATGATTTCCTCAGCAAAGCAAGAACTCATTACGCCAGTGCAGTATAGCGACCTTGCAAAGGGGCATTTTCAAGAAGTTGCGGCACTTGTCTATAGAGTCTATGAAAAATTTCTCAAAGCAAATAATGCAGTGGATTTTGACGACCTTATACTGAAAGTTGTGCAACTTTTTGAACAACATACTCCGGTACTTTCAAGATATCAAGAAAAATTTCATTATATCCTTATTGACGAATATCAAGATACCAACAAATCGCAATACAAACTCACCCGACTCTTAGGAGCAAAATGGCAGAACGTTTGTGTGGTGGGAGATTTCTCCCAAAGTATCTATTCCTGGAGAGGCGCAGATTTTAGAAATCTATCGAAATTCTCCAGTGACTTTCCCAGTGCAAAGACATTTGAGCTCTCCCAAAATTATCGTTCTACGCAGAAAATTCTTGATGCGGCATCGGCGGTTATTTCCAATAATACCACCCATCCTGTCCTAAAATTATGGACAGATAATCCCGACGGAGAGGATGTATTTCTTTATGAAGCACATAACGAACAGGATGAAGCAGAATTTATCTTGCGAAGTATCAAAGAACGACCGTACAGTGATATTGCAGTTTTATATCGGACAAATGCCCAGTCTCGCGCATTGGAAGAAATCTTTCTCCATTATGGGATTCCCTACACGCTTGTTGGTGGTACACGCTTCTACGAACGGCGGGAAATTAAAGACGTCCTTGCCTATCTTCGCCTGTTATCCAATCCAAAAGATACGGTGTCTTACAGAAGAATCGAAAAGTTGGGAAAAGGCAGGCTTGCAAAATTTGTAGAATTACAAGGAGAGTTGACGGATGTCACTCTGGAGAGCGAAGCAACACCAGAATCAGAGAATGATCCTGGACAAGCCAGGATGACAAGCATTCAGCTTATGGACAAAATTTTTCAAAAAACCGGATACGTGGAGCAATATGATGAAAAAGATGAAGAAGATAGAGATAGACTTGAGAACATCAAAGAACTTCGTTCCGTTGCCCTTGCTTTCCCCAACCTTACCCAATTTTTGGAAAATGTTTCCCTTGTCGAGCAAGAACAACTACCTGATAACCCTGCAGAGGACAAAAAAAATTCCATTACCCTTATGACCTTGCATGCAGCAAAGGGATTGGAATTCCCTATTGTGTTTATAATAGGTATGGAAGAAGGACTTTTCCCACACAGCAGATCGCTCATGGATAAAGAAGAGTTGGAAGAAGAGCGACGACTTGCCTATGTGGGTATGACACGGGCAAAAGAAAAATTATATCTTACCTACGCTAGGAAACGCCTCTTTTTTGGACAGCGGACATCCAATACGGTTTCTCGCTTTATTACCGAGCTTCCAGAAAAACTCTTAGCAGACTTCACCGATAAGAGATATGATAAAGATGAATATCCAGACTACCTTTAACAATTTTTAATTTGAAACTAAAAATTTAAAATTAAGTATGTGGGCTGATATAACAAAAAGCGACAGAGAAAAATTTAATTCGTTGGCAACGCATCCACTCCAATCCTATGAGTGGGGAGAATTTCGCGAAAAAAATGGCTTACAAGTGATACGAAAAGGGCTTTTTGACGGCAAAAAACTTGTGCAAGCTTTTCAACTTACTATCCATCCAATTCCACATACACCCTGGACCATTGGCTATCTACCAAAAGGCACCATGCCAACAAAAGAACTTATT